>CACXFW010000001.1 GCA_902767065.1 uncultured Lachnospiraceae bacterium
CGGGCCTGATCCGAGTTTTGTACTGCCGCTTACAGGCAAGCCTGACGCGTCAGATACAAAAACTCAGATCGGCCGTGAATAGTAACCTGTGGCCGATGATTTTGCAAAAGAATCGTTGCATTCTGAGAGAAAAAGGGTATCATAGGAAAGAATACTTGCAAAGAGAGAGGGAGTCGAATGAAAAAGGTAGCAATTCTCCAGTCCAACTATATCCCGTGGAAGGGGTACTTTGATATCATCAACTCTGTCGATGAGTTTATCCTGTATGACGATATGCAGTACACCCGGAGAGACTGGCGAAACCGCAATCAGATCAAGACAGCCAACGGACTGCAGTGGCTCACAATCCCGGTTGATTCCAAGGGTAAGTTCTTTCAGAAAATCAATGAAACAAAAGTAAGCGAACACAGATGGGCCGGCGAGCATCTGCATGCTATCCGTCTATGCTACGCCCATGCTCCTTATTTCAGGGAATATGAACCCATGCTGGAAGACCTTTACGCCAAAGCGGAGGAAATGGACTATCTCAGTGAAATCAACCGCATGTTCCTGGAACAGATCTGCAAGGTTCTCGGAATCCGGACTCAGATTACCACCTCCTCCGACTATCCGCTCGCTGAGGGAAAGACGGAAAGGCTGGCCCGGCTGGTGAAGTCCGCAGGCGGTTCGTGGTATCTCTCCGGACCGGCCGCAAAGGATTATATCGAGGATGAGGTCTTTGAGAAAGAAGGCGTGTCTTTGGCGTATATGAGCTACGAAGGGTACCCGGAGTACCCGCAGCTGCATGGCGAATTCATCCATCAGGTCAGCATCCTGGACCTTATCTTCATGACCGGGCCGAAGGCTCCGGAGTACATGCTGAGCTTTCAGGCTGCTGGCAGAGCCTGATGATCTCACGCCGGTGGCAGAGCCTGATGATCCCTCACCGCTGGCAGAGGCTGGTGGAGGTCTCACCGAAACAGAACCTGAAAAAACGTCAGCGACAATGCTCCATTGCCGCTGACGTTTTTCATTCAGCCGTATATCCGGAACTCCTTATTCTGAGTAGATCTGATACATCCTGTTCTCCTCATCAAAAAGACCGGCATCCCTGGCCTGGGCCTTCATATCATAGTATTCCCGAATATAGTTCAGCGTAAGGTTGATGTCATTATCGATCAGATAGACCTTCTCATTGTTGACTAAGTCACGGTACGGATTCGTGACGCCATACCGGCTGAGCACTGCCTTGTAGGCAGGACCTCCGGCAGGCCATCCGCCCAAAACGTCCATATTGGAAGCCACCCCCAGAGGAACCAGGGAGAGCGGGCCGTAACCGGGCGAGATTGCATAAAGCCCGGCTTTGGTCAGATACAGATGATCCGAATCCGAGGCCACCTGTGCGATGAAGTTCGCCGCCTGCTTCTGCTTTTCCGCCTTATTGGCAGTATTGTGCCGCCAGAATCCTGACCAATGAGCCTGGTTGACTGCGAGAAGGACCAGCGCCATGGTCCATGCATACCGGACAGGCAGATTGAACCTATCCGGCGAGATCAGCCAGACCATAATCAGGCAGCCCGCCAGCCAGACAGGGTCGTCCACTCTCGCAAGATTGAATCTTCCCTGCAGATACAGGTAATAAAACAGGGCTGTCAGGGCAAGGAGCAGAAGGATGATTTCCACGATCCTCTTCCATCCCCGGTACCCGTGCAAAACAGCCATGACCAGCATCACAAGGAAGCAGTAGAACATGGGGTTTTCAAACCATTTGTACGGGTAGACCCGGAAAAACTCTTTCAGGCTTTCCGGCGAGATGCTTTTTCGCTTCTGTACCTCGATCAGCGCATTCATTTTCTCAAGCGTAAACACATCCGGATCATAGAAGTTCCACTTCGAGAACAGTTTATAGGCATTGTAGGTAATCCCCAGAGATTCATACAGCTGTGAATTCTCGTCATACTTTGGAAAACCATAATCCGTCAGCCTTGACCGGGCATCATTGATCTTTTCATACTCCGCAGACTCCCCGGACGTTCTGTAGGCCTGTCGGTCGACCAGTCTCAATCCGAAGCAGACGGAAAAAGTCAGGGCGAAAAAGAGGAGATATCTGGCCGCACGCCTCAGAATCTGTCCTTCGGCATCTTCCTTCAGCCGAAGCAGAAGGTACAGGCCGAATACCCCCCACAGCGCAAAGATCACTTCTGCTTCCTGGTGCCGGTACATGTATCCGTATGCTGTGATCACCATTCCGATGATCAGTGCCGTTGCCCGGATCCTTTCCCTGGTAATCGCATAAACGACAAGAAAAAGGCCGCAGGCGGTACAAACCCCTGCCGTCCTTGTAAACTGCAGATTGATATAGGATTCCGCGGCAAAATAATTGAGCAGCGTCATCGACAGGACAATTGCCGCGCCGCTGCGGAAAACCTGCTGGATTCCCCAGAAGGCTGCCGTGAACGCGGCAAACAGCCCTGCATACTGCATCAGTCCATACCAGGGAACCATATTCGTTACGCGATAGAAAAATGCGCAGATGGATCCCAGAATCCAGTTCGGGAACAGCCAGCAGGGATCCTGAATCGGTCTGGACCGGTTGACAAACATCGCAAGATTGAAATCATCATTGGAATCAAATTCCGGCCGCATCATGACCAGGTACACGGCCAGCATGAGAAGATTCACCATGACCGCAAACCAGACCTTTTTCCTGTTCTTTCCTATCCATGAAACCACTGCATTCATGTCTGTATATCCTTTGCTGTATCCTCAACAATAGCGCTCTTCGCATTTCCCATCCTGCCGCCCGTCATGAGCCTTCTTCTGAAAGGCTCCCGGCACCGCTCTCCGGATTTAACTCCTGATTCTGATTCTGCTCCTGATTCTGATCCGCTTTCGTCACAAACCTTCTGACATACTTCAGGATCCTCTTTCCGACAGACCATTCATAGTGGTAATTGTCCCGCATTCCCGGGGCGGAACCAGTCACCAGCCCACTCTCCATCAGCATCGTATAAGTGTCGATATAGATTCCCTCAGGCTCGAACTGCTTCCGAAGTGCTTTATTTACGGAAATGACATTTCCATTGGAATAGGATCCGGAGTTCAGGATGGTCGGATTGACGCTGACCACATAGAATCTCACATCCGGATACCGTTTCATCCACCACCTGTATATCTTGATGATCCTCCGGGCATTGCTCTTCGGATTGCTGTTCCCGTTCACTCCGAGATTCAGCGCCACCGCGCACCGCCTTCTGTACTTCCTGATCATCCTTTCCACATAGGGCGTAAGCGATCCGTCCTTTCCGATCACATTGATATTGCCGCCGTTCACCCAGCAGAAACAGTAATTGCTTCTGGCCGGCGGGCTGCCGCCCGGATAAGTGCACATCATCGTGCGCGAATCCCCGACAAAAAGTATGACTTTCCGGTGATCCGAACTCCTGACGAAGGACTGGCTGGCCGGCTCCCCGACCCTCGTAGGTCCTGCAGGAGCATTGAAAGAAAGGCTTATTACAAGAACACCAAGCAGGATTCTTCCAAAGATTACATTCAGTTTCTTCAAACTCTTTCTCCTGTGTAAATGATCGTTTATGGCTGACATATCCGTTCGGATGCCGGTCCCGTAATCGAAACTGCTTCTCCCTCCGGACTCGTACTTTCGAACGGGATCTGGCTCCTCCCTCCAACTGTTCTATAAAAGCTGCGGCGGCGAATCAGAGAGAAGGCCGACGATCCGCTCTGTCACCTGGCCGTCGCACGATGACATGAAGCGCTGGCGGAATTCATGCATCTTTGCCTTGTCAAACCACTCATCCGGCTCCAGAAGGCGCTCTCCCACCTCCCTCGTGCATGTCGCGACAGGGCCGGGCAGCATCTGCTCAATCGGATAATAGAATCCACGCCATTTTGTGTATTCTTCAAGATCCGGGAAGAAGAAGATCACCGGTCTTTCAAACAGGGAATATTCAAAGATAAGAGATGAATAATCCGTGATACAGACGTCGCTGACCATCAGGAGTTCTTCAATCGTCATGTCATCCGACACATCCCGGACAAAGTCCTCCAGCCCCGGAGGAAGTACCGGGCGCTTCTTCACAAAAGGATGATGCTTGCACAAAACCAGCCAGTCCTGTGTATTCAGCATCCTCCGGATCGCGGCAAAGTCCGGAAGCTCTGGGGAGGCGGCGGTTGCCACCCTCCCGCGGAAGGTAGGCGCATACAGAACAACTTTGCGTTTCCTGCCTTTTTCGAAACACTCCGGGAGGATCTTTCTCAGTTTCTCCTGCGCTCTTCGAATGGCCGAAGGACGGTAGAACACATCGGTCCTGGCAACTCCCACCGGAAGAATCTTCTCCAGGGGCAGGGAAAAGGCATCCGCATAAGCCCATCTCACTTCCGGGCTGCTCACGGTGACTAAGGAAATATTCCGGTACAGCGGAAAACGGTCCAGCTCTTTCTTCTGGGCCCCGAATTTTTTCCCGGTCAGAGAATAGCCGAATCTCTTGAAAGCGCCGCATGCATGCCAGAGCTGTATGACCTTCGTCTGGGGACGGAGAGGAAGCGATCCGATCAGATAAGAGGAATCGTTCATGAAGATGTATTTAGCGTCAGCAAGATCCCTGATCGCCCTGAGGCTGAGCGCGCGCACAGTTTTTCTGTCCGCAAGATCCTGCTGAAGTGAAAGGCATCTGATCTCCCACTTTCCGCTCTTTTTCAACGCATGATATACCGGAAGGAAACTGTCCGTCAGCTTCTTCTCCCGGACCTCCAGAAAGACAATCTTGTTTTCCCGGACCGCTTTCTTCCTTACAAGTCTTTTGTATCTTGAAGGATATAGAATATGAAGGGTCCAGCGTTTATAGCAGTCAGCCGCCATTTTTCTGAACAGATTTGAATCGCTCATCTCTCAATTCTCTGCCTTTCAAAAAAGTCCTGCAGTCAATCCCGTTCTATGATGATAACAGCGCCAGAACCTGTACCCGGCTCAATTCTATTCAGCAATAGATTTCGTTCGCGAGTATAATAGACGCCGACAGCAATGGTACACATGTCGGCAGCATGGTCATGGCGGAAGCAAAGAATGGATGATTCGGAACACGGTACAGTGCAAAGCCGCAGGAGAGGTAAACGATGGTTCCTGCCAGTACCGCCCTGTCATCCATCTGACGGAAACGGCAGAAAACATTCCGGTAACTATTCAGCACCCCCACTTACTCGGAACGCTTCGCGTTCCTCATTGTGGGCGGTCAGAGGTGCTTCGCACCTTGCCCGCCCC
>CACXFW010000002.1 GCA_902767065.1 uncultured Lachnospiraceae bacterium
CCGCTAAATGCCGGGATCAGGGACGGATGGATGTTCAGGATCCGGTTTTCGTATGCCTTAACCATTTCTTCGGGAATCACACACAGAAATCCCGCAAGGACAACCAGATCCGCGCCCGACTCCTGCACCGTTTTAAGGAGCGCCTCATGGAACTTCTCCCGGGAAGGGAAGTCGGAAGGACTAACGACCTTCTCCGGGATTCTGGCCTTGCGGGCCCGCTCCAGAGCATACGCCCCGCGGTTGTTTGACACAACGAGGCAGATCTGCGCGTTCCGTATCGTTTTCTCTTCTATGGCATCGATGATCGCCTGGAGGTTCGTCCCTCCTCCCGATACCAGTACCGCTATCTTCAGCATTTTCTTCAAGACTCCCTGAACATTCCTATGAGAATTGCGCAGCCACAGACGGCGTCAGGGCGCTCAGATCATTTCCGCGCAGCGCTCGCCTGACGTGACTTCTCCGATCACATATGCCTTCTCGCCGGATCTTTCGACCGCGTCCACCGTGCGCTCAACGTGCGCTTCGTCGACCGCCAGAACCATACCGATTCCCATATTGAAGGTATTGTACATCACATGCTCCTCAATGCCGCCGTCTGTCCGAAGCATCCGGAAGATCTCCGGCACCCTGAAGCTGTCCTTCCGGATCACGGCCTTCCTGCCCTCCGGCAGCATCCGCGGAACATTCTCGTAGAAGCCGCCGCCCGTAATATGGCTGCAGCCCAGGATCGATACCCCTGCCTCTTTCACGCTCCGAAGCGCCTTCACGTAGATCTTCGTCGGCCGAAGGAGCGCGTCGCCAAGCGTTTCGCCCAGTCCCTCATGATACGCTGAGAGCGTCTTTTCATCCATGGAAAATACTTTGCGCACCAGGGAGTACCCATTGCTGTGCACGCCGCTCGAAGCAATGCCGACCAGGACATTTCCTTCCTGGACCTGTTCTCCCGTGATCATCGCTTTGCGGTCGGCAACGCCGGCCGCAAATCCGGCAAGGTCATATTCCTCCTCCGGATAAAAGCCGGGCATCTCCGCCGTCTCACCGCCGATCAGTGCCGCGCCGGCCTGAACGCATCCTTCGGAAACCCCCTTCACAATCTGCGCAATCTTCTGCGGATTGTTCTTTCCGCAGGCGATATAATCAAGAAAGAACAGGGGCTCACCGCCTGCACACGCAATGTCATTGACACACATCGCCACGCAGTCGATCCCGACCGTGTCATGCCGGTCAAGCAAAAAAGCCAGCTTCAGCTTGGTCCCGACGCCGTCCGTCCCGGAAACCATGACCGGCTCCTCCATTTCCTTGCACAAGTGCATGGAAAATGCGCCCGAAAACCCGCCGATGTCGGACAGCACTTCCGGCCGCTTCGTTCGCTCGATAAACTGCTTCATTAGACGCACGGACTCATATCCTGCCTCAAGATCCACGCCTGCCTGTCTGTAATCCATAGTATCATATCCTTTTCAGTCCTTCTGCTGAAGGGTTTCCTGGAGCTTCCGGTCCTTCTCCTCAACAGCGGCGCACATTTCGGCGCTGTATTGTCTCAGTTTCTCCTGAAGGAGTGTGTCTTGAATCGCAAGCATACGCACCGCCAGGAGGCCTGCGTTCTTCCCGCCGTCAATCGCAACCGTCGCCACAGGAATTCCGGGCGGCATCTGCAGGATCGAGTACAGGGCGTCCATCCCTCCTGCTCCCTTAGACCAGATCGGTACCCCGATCACCGGAAGCGGAAACAGTGCCGCTAACATGCCGGGCAGATGCGCCGCCATGCCCGCGCCCGCTATGATGATCTTCAGTCCGCGGCTTTGAGCAGTCTTCGCGTATTCATAGAACACATCCGGCTCCCTGTGCGCGGAGATCACTCTCATCTCCGATTCGATCCCGAACCTGTCCAGGATATCGCGGGCCTTTCCCATAACCTCAAGATCCGAATCCGATCCCATCACAATCCCAACCTGCGGCATAGCTTCCCTCCGTTCCTGTCTGTATACCTGCCTGATTCTAACCGTACCGATTGCACGTGTCAATCAGATCTCATCAAGCGGGACATTCAATTCTTCCGTCCCGGGCAGCACGAACCGCCCGTCCCGGATGATCTGTGCCCGGTATCCGTCCTCTCCGATAACCTCAATCAGTTTCAGCTCCTCATACGGAATCGTGATATCGGTATGGCACTGGAAATAAGCCTTCGCCGGATCTTCCTTCCTGCACGCCGAGATCTCATTTTCCTTCGCGACAATCTCCTTCCCGTCCGGATTGAAGACGTGATTGTCCTCCTCCCAGGAATAGCAGGTATCTCCCACCGCGAAATGCGGACCCGTCTTCTCCGCGATCAGGATCGGGAGTCTCTGGGCAATCCCGAACCGGCGCGCCATCGCGTAGGCCGTCGTGTTTGTGCCGATGGCAAATTCGCCCATCGGGAGCGTGTCGTGATGGAACAGGATGTTCTCCCGGATATAGGCCTCATTCTTCTCCTTGGAATCGAAGTTCGCGCAGGAGAAACGCTCGATCATTCCGTCCCTGAACAAAAGCTCCAGGTCCCGGTAATTCAGTCCCTCCAGATAGACCTGGGACACGTGGAGTACGCCGTTCGTGCCCTTGAGCACCGGGGAAGTGAAGACCTCGCCGACCGGAATGTTGACATCCGCCCCGCAGTTTTCAAAGATCGTCTCCCTGGACGGGTCTTGTAGAGCATGAAAACGGACCACAAGCTCCGTGCGGTTTTTTCCCGCACCGACAATGTGCGCGCTGTGTCCTTTGTTGAGCGCATCGATGATGATTTCCTGAATCTTCGTATACCGGCTGCAGCTCAAGGTATTCACGCGGATTGTTTCCCGGAAGATCTCTTCAAACCGGGAAGGATCGATCTCCGGCGTCGGGAAGGAGATGATCGTGTAGCTGCGCTCTTTCCCGATGATATATTCCTGTGTGATCCGGCTCAGCCGGTTTCTGAGCTTCACGTTGAGCGCACACTGCGCTTCGTCATAGGTCCAGGCATACGGGCAGCGCTCCGGCTCGAACGGTTTCCTCCCGAACAGCTCCAGGACCGCGGGGCCGCCATGTGCATTTGCCAGATCCTTCCTCTCCTCAAAGGTCGTCCGGATCACTTCGGCTTTGCGCTCCGCAAACCTCGCATCCAGCATCAGGGCCGCATCCTCTTTGTGGTCATAGTCATACTGCGGATTCGCGACCGCTCCGGAAAAACCGGACCGGACAGCTGTCTGGGTTGTCAGCGCGCTCACACTATAGCGGAACACGGTCGGGCGGAGTCCCATCCGTTCAAAGTTCTCCACTGCCTTTCTCACGACACGCTCAAAACCGGCAAAATAATGCAGATTCACGGTCCGCTTTTTCTCAAGCGGTTTCCTGCCAAGGACAAATCCCATCCGGTAGCCCTCCGTCCAGGTATCCGCCATGCGGTCGATCTCCTTTTGCGGGAGCGAGGAAAGGAACCTGGCCATCCGGATCTCATTTTCCGTAATGTACTCGCCGTAGCGATACAGGTAGCCGGTGTCTGACAGATCGGCATGCATCAATATGTCCGTAAAGAAGCTGCAGTCCGGATCGATCTGTTCCCGGATCCGGTGCGCCGCGATCACATCCGCGTAATCGCTCTCGAACCAGTAGAGCACGTCCTTTACCGCTTCCGCCTCCTTCGGGCCTAAGCCGGAATCCATCGAAGCGATCATCCCGTAGATCTGGACAAACAGCTCCACATGCGATACCGTCTCCTCCAGCTTGCCCTCGAACACGTAAGCGATCAGGCCTCTTAACTGTGCGTACAGAAAGCACAGCAGCCTTCCCATCTCCTCTCCGAGCACGGAGCAGGCATATGCCGGATTGGCAAAGCTCCTGTCATAGTTTTCCGGAAGAATATCCTCATACAATGCCAGGTTATCCGCCCTCCTTAGCGCCGGGTCTTTGTCATACGCTCCCGTTTCAAGACGCGACTTCACTTCATCGCACAGCAGCACAAACTGCGCCGTGCGATGAAAGTATGAAACAAAATCAGCAGGAACCAGCTGTTCCTGCAGGATTTCCCTGACCCGGCCGGCCGCCAGATCATATCGCTCATTCAGTATTGCCCTGTCTTCTTCGTCAACCCAGATCTGTATCATATGGAATCAGTGAACTCCTTCCCTCGGACTCATTGCGGAATCTGCAAACTCCTTCCACGGATCCAATGCGAAATCCGCAGGCGCCTTCCACGATCCATTGCGGAATCTGCAAACTCCTTCCACGGATCCATTGCGCCTACGCCATCCCGATGCAGAACACGATAAACCAGACCGCGACCATGGCGCCGCCCATCAGTGTTCCGATCTTGCTCAACGCGTAGGATTCATTGCGTTCGCGAAAGCTTTCCAAGCCTGCGACCATGCCGTAAAACCCCATCACAAACCCGGAGAAACCCAGCGCGCCGATCCACTGAGGCGCATTTCCCGCCATGACCATGCAGATAAACACAGCAGACAGAAAGATCACGATCGACACGGCACTTGTCACCGTGGAAATGATCCCGCGCCCGTACCTGTTCCGGTCTTCGAACCGGTATCTCTTCTTCTTCGCCATCCCTTATCCCCAGCTGCCGTGATTCTCAGAACAGAACATCCTTCTTTCGCGATAGCAGCACCGCGCCGCTCACGATTGTCATCACGCCCGTCGCGACACCGATCACAATCATGATGATTCCGGCGGTCAGCGTGACCACCCCCGAAAAGCTCATCGTCTTATAGATCCTCTCGCCTGATTTCATGTCTTTCTTCCTCCCCTTCTCAGATTCTCCAAAGAAAGTCAGCCCTTTACCCCATACAGCTGGTAATAAGCATCGATCTTCGCCTGCATCTCATCATCAATCAAAGTCCCGGCCAGGTGCTCCGTGACCTCCTTCATGGTGACGATTGCTGTCGTCTCCAGTCCGAAGTTTTCATGAATTTCCTCCAGCGCGCTCTTCTGCCCGGTTCCTCTCTCGCAGCGGTCCACCGAAACGACAAGGCCAAGAACCCTGGCATCCGCCTGGGCCTTTATAATGGGAAGCGTCTCACGGATCGAAGTTCCCGCCGTCGTCACATCCTCGATGATCACAACCCGGTCGCCATCCTGAACCGGTCCTCCGAGCAGGATGCCCTTGTCTCCGTGGTCCTTGACCTCCTTGCGGTTGGAGCAGTACCTCACATCCGCGCCGTACAGCGATGACAGCGCGATGGAAGCCGTAACGCTGAGCGGAATCCCCTTGTATGCCGGTCCGAAGAGAACGTCAAAATCAGTCCCGAACTTTGAATGGATTGCCTGCGCGTAATACTCTCCAAGCTTCTTCAGCTGTGCACCCGTGCGGTAAAAGCCGGTGTTCACAAAAAACGGAGTCTGCCGGCCGCTCTTGGTGACAAAGTCCCCGAATCTGAGAACCTGGCACTCCACCATGAAATCGATAAATTCCTTCTTGTACTGTTCCATCGAAACCTCCTGTGCCTGCGTAGATTTGCTGTTTGCTGTTATACTCGCGAACGACATTCATTGCCGATTAAAAACTTCAATGGCATCAGGACTCCGTCACCTGCATGGCAGGTGACACCTCATGCCCAATTCCTCGGTATATGCGGTTGACCTGAGCGCGTTCCGGCGCTGCGCCTGGAAAGCGCTAACGTTCATCAGGATATGCAGCCCCCCGCATACATAAACCTGCTCAGGTGTTCTGCCCCGCGGCGAAGTTCAGAATCACTCCGTAACGGTTCACAGGCATAACCATCCTGTCACCTTACACACCCGATCAGATCCCGCACATCCGGGACGCAGTGGCGCTCCAGATAATCCTCGATTCCGTCAATCACACCAAGGGCTGCCCTCTGATCGTGAAATGATACCGTTCCCACCGATACTGCCGTGGCTCCTGCCATGATCATCTCCAGCGCATCCTCCGCGGTCCGGATGCCGCCCATTCCGATCACCGGGATCCGGACAGCCTTAGCGCATTCGTAAACCATGCGGACGGCTACCGGGTGGATTGCCGGTCCGCTCAGCCCTCCGGTCCGGTTCGCCAGGGCAAATGTCCTTCTCTCCACGTCAATCTTCATGCCTGTCAGTGTGTTGATCAGGGACAGGGCGTCAGCGCCTCCAGCCTCCGCAGCCCGGGCAATCTCGGCAATACTTGTCACATTCGGGCTGAGCTTCATGATGACCGGCTGGCGGGCAGCCTTCCTGACCGCCGCAGTAATCCTCTCCACGCCCTTCGGATCCGTACCGAAGGCAATCCCGCCCTCCCGGACATTGGGACAGGAGATGTTGATCTCCAGAAAATCCACCCTCCGCTCACCTGAGAGCTTTTCAACGCAGTCGAGATACTCTTCCTCAGAGTGGCCGCAGACATTCACAACCACCTTTGTTCCGGTCATCCCTGACGAAAGTGCCAAGGATCCCTCCTCAGCTGGTTCCTCATCCGGAAGCAATGTCTCCTCCAGAAACTTCAGATCCCTCCCGGCGAAGACTTCAAACCCGGGATTCTGCAGTCCGATGGCATTCAGCATGCCGGATGGCGTCTCGCAGATCCTGGGCGTCGGATTCCCTTCCCACGGGGTCGACGCAACCCCCTTGGTCACCACCGCCCCCAGGCGGTTCAGATCAAAAAACTCAGAAAACTCTGCGCCGGAACCGAAGGTTCCCGAAGCGGTCATGACCGGATTCTTCAGTCTGACCCCGCACAGGTCCACACTCATATTATGTGTCATGCTCACTCCTGTTCTGCTGGTTGAAGCTGTTTTCATCTGCCTTCAGATGCTGTCCGGGATGACAGGAACACCGGGACTTCAGAGGATGATCCGGGGCGACAGATACACCGGGCCTTCAGAGAATGATCTCGGTCGACAGGAACACCGGGCCTTCCGTACAGACCCGCTTATTCCTCACCCTGGAGTGTTCATCGATCTTCGTCGAACTGCAGACACAGCTCAGGCAGGCACCGATCCCGCATGCCATCTTCTCTTCCATCGACAGCCAGCATTCTGTTTCCCGCGCTGATGCATATTCCTTCAGCGCGCGAAGCATCGGAATCGGGCCGCAGGCATAGATGACATCCGCATCCAGATCTATCTCCCGGATGGCATCCAGCACATTTCCCTTCGTCCCTCTGCTGCCGTCCTCCGTCGCGATCACCGTCCTGCACGGAAAGTCCTCCAGCAGGATAAGTTCATCCCGGAATCCGAGAACCGCTGTCACGTCCTGCCCGTCTTCGGTAAGTCGTTTCGAAAGCTCCAGCATCGGCGGAATCCCGATACCGCCCCCGATGGCAAATACACGCTTTCCTCTGGCCGCATCCACAGGGAAGCCGTTTCCAAGCGGCCCTGTGATCTTCACAGACTCTCCCGGTTTCAGCTGCGAAAACTCCTTCGTCCCCTGTCCCGCAATGCGGAACACCAGTCTCAGAACCCCGCTCTTTGGATCCGCTTCACAGATCGATATGGGACGCGGAAGAAGACGGGCGCTGTCATTTGCATATACCGACACAAACTGCCCCGGCAAAGCGGCTGCCGCAATGTGCTCTGTCCTGAGCCTCAGGCTGAAAATCCGTGTTCCAATCTCATCGCATTCAAGCACGATGGCCTTTTCTGTGTATTTCATTTCCGCTCCAATCTGCTGCCGGTCAGCTTTCCCGGCGCAATTCAGGCCCCGAGCGCCTGCGCGATATCCTTCTTCATATCAAGCACCGCTTCCCGCGCCGCCTGGGCAAATCCATCTTCTCCGAAGCGCTCCGCATACGGCTCTTTCCTGTACGCCGCAATGATTCCGCGGGAAGAATTGACGATCGCCCCAAGCCCATCCTCTCTGAAAAACGGGACAAGGTCTTTGCCGGTTCCGCCCTGCGCGCCGTATCCCGGCACCAGGATAAAGCTCTTCGGCATGATCTCACGCAGCTGCTTTCCCATCTCGGGATAAGTCGCGCCTACGACAGCCCCGACCCCGCTGTATCCGCTCTCGCCGATCAGCGCAGCATCACCTGCCCACTCGTTAACCTTTCTTCCCACCAGCTCATAGAGCGGGCAGGCTTTCTGATCCTCACCGATCACCATCCGGTCCTGGAACTCCCCGCTGGACGGATTCGAAGTCTTCACCAGGACGAAGATCCCCTTTCCATGCGCCGCGCACTCCTTGACAAAGGGAAGCACGCCGTCGCTTCCAAGATACGGATTAACAGTGCAGAAGTCCTCGTCAAATGCCGCTGCCGTACTGCCTCCAACCGCTACCCTTCCGAGATGCGCCGCTGCATACGCCGCCGATGTGGAGCCGATGTCCCCGCGTTTTACATCTCCGATCACGATCAGGCCCTTTTTCTTACAATACTCGACTGTCCTGGCAAATGCCCGAAGCCCCTCGATTCCGTACATCTCGTACATCGCGACCTGCGGCTTCACGGCAGGGACCAGATCCGCAACCGCGTCAATAATCTCTTTGTTAAACTCCCAGATCGCCCGGGCCGCGCCCTCCAGAGTCTCTCCGCATTCGCGAAACGC
>CACXFW010000003.1 GCA_902767065.1 uncultured Lachnospiraceae bacterium
CCTGGAACCGCTCAGATCCGTCAGATAAGCAAGCTTATCTGACTGGATCATGAGCAATTCCAGGAGGTGCTGAATAATTACAAATATAGAATCACAACAGGAGAATTGCCATAGGAAAGAAGGAAACATCGATCAAAGGGGAAATGCCATAAGCCAGGCAGACGAGGAAAGTATGAAAATATGCAGAAAATGCGGAACCGCCCTGAGGGATGAGGACAAGT
Source organism: uncultured Lachnospiraceae bacterium (assembly GCA_902767065.1). Lineage (GTDB taxonomy): Bacteria > Bacillota > Clostridia > Lachnospirales > Lachnospiraceae > Porcincola. Next base: position 222 of record CACXFW010000003.1, read on the forward strand.
TCTGCAATAAATGCGGGGCCAGGGCTCCCAGCGTCAAATCCGAGGAGCGCAGGAAGAACGCGGAGAAGAGAAAGCAGGAAAAAGAGATCACGTTCCGGACCAGGCCGGCGAACGCACGGGGATTCACGGACAATTTTGAAGAGGGAGAGAACCGCTCACATGCGTTGCTTGTGACAGTGACTGTCCTTGTCGTCATGATGCTCGCTGTCGCTGCCTTTGCGATGTTTTATTTTGTGAGAAAAAGATCCCAGACGGGCAGATCCGGCTATGGCAGCGCCATCGAGATCATTACCGATTCCAGCGTTCAGGAAAATGCGCCTGCCGAAAGCGCTGCGTCAGGAGACAGCCTAAGCGCCGCGGATGCCGCCGCGCCGGGGGATGGGCTAAGCTCCGCAGATGCCGGTGAACCGGAAGACGGGAAGTCTTCGGACATTGTCGTCATCACGCAGGACGAATCCCAGGCTCCGGAAGCGGCGCCGGATGGAGAATCCGGAGAACAGAGCGCGTCTTCGCCGGAAGGACAGCCTGAATCAGAACCTGTCCTGGACTCGCAGGCAGGGACTACCCCTGAAGGACAATCCGAAGCGCAGACGGAAACCATCCCTGCAGGACAGCCGGAAGCGCAGACGGAAACCACCTCTGAAGCAAAGTCCGCAGCGCAGACGGAAACCACCTCTGAAGAACAGACCGAAGCTGAGTCCGAAGAACTGACGGAAACGGAAGCGCCGGGGCTTTTTGCCGCGGATGTCATCGATCCGGAACAGATCCGGGCGATCCTGGACAGCGAATCCACCGCAACGTCATCAGAGGTTTATGTATACGACCTGAAGCATGACAGCGAAGCAGCGGTAAATGACTGCACGCAGCCAATGTATGCTTCGGCTCTGATTACCGTTCCGATTCTGTATACGGCTGCCCATCAGATTGACGCAGGCGCCATGACGATGGACGATCCGATTACCTACGTAACGACCATCGGCGGAAGAGGGGAGCTCACGACGGAGCTGCGCGACGGACTGGAGTTTCCGCTGTCCTTCTACCTGCAGACGATGGTTCATTATTCCGACAACAACTGTATCAATATCCTGATTGATTATATCGGGCTGGATACGATCAACGCTGTGTGCCAGGAAGCCGGATTCACCTCCGTGAACATGGAGCGCGGGCTCGTTGCGCTTGATCCGGGAGGATTGGATAACTACGTGTCCGCAAAGGACATGACCATGATGGTGAAGGAACTGTACACCGGCTCATTTGATTCGATTGGAACAGACTTCATGAAGGAGTACTTCCATATCAGCGAAGGCGACAGCCTGCCGACGCTGGCCGGACTTGCCCCTTCCCTGTCCGATGCCTCTGTTCTGAACCAGAACGGGCACGGAATGACCAGATACAACGAGACCGCCATCATTGAGGATGGAAATGCGCTGTATATCCTGACAATCATGCTGCATGGGGACAGCGGGATGACTTACAGCCCCGCGGTTACGGATGTATCGGAGTATGTCGCCTCTGCCATGGCAGGGTGAATGGCTTCTGTAATGTATAAAGTAAGCACGTGCAATCTGAAAGCATCAGGCACGGGATATCGGAGGAAAGGAAGGCACGTGTTGCCTGAATGCAGCAGGCACGTGTAACCGGAAGAAGCGAAGGCACATAGCCCGGAGAATCAGGAGAATGGTGCCGGTAATCAGCACCTGGAAGGAGACACAGGAATGGGAATGGTCCGCCGCATTTTTGTAGAGAAGAAGAAGGCGTTCGCCGGCCAGGCGAAGGATCTTGCGCATGAGCTTCGCAGCTATCTGGGCCTTGGCGGCCTGACGGGGCTTCGCATCCTCATCCGCTACGATATCGGGAACCTGTCCGATGAAGTCTATGCCATGGCGAAGGATACCGTATTTTCCGAACCTCCCGTGGACGATCTTTACGAGGAGACATTTCCGGTCGGGGAAAATGACCTGGTATTTACCGTGGAGTATCTGCCGGGCCAGTTCGACCAGAGGGCGGATTCCGCGGTCCAGTGTGTCCGCCTGCTTCGTGAAACGGAGAACCCCCTGATCCGGACAGGAACGGTCTACGTCCTGAGCGGGATGGTGAGCGGGGAAGAGCTTGCCAGGGTGCGGGAGTACTGCTGCAACCCCGTGGATTCCAGGATCGCGGGGGAAGAAAAGCCGGAAACGCTGGAGCAGACCTTTGAAGAGCCGGGAGACATCCTGGTTTTTCACGGCTTGCGGGAAATGGATGATGCGAAGCTTCATGCTCTTTATGATTCGCTCGGTCTGGCGATGACCTTCCGGGACTTTTGCCTTGTCCGGGATTATTTTGCGACGGAAGAAAAGCGCGACCCGTCGGTTACTGAGATCAGCGTGCTTGACACCTACTGGTCGGATCACTGCAGACATACCACTTTTTCGACAGAACTGAAAAGCATTTCCATCGATGAGGGGAAGTACAGGGAGCCTGTGGAAGACGCGCTGAAGGAATATCTGGCGGACCGCGCTGAGATCTATGGCGGGACAAAGTATGTCTGCCTCATGGACATGGCCGTCATGGCCGCAAAAAAGCTGAAGAAAGACGGTCTCCTGAAAGATCAGGAGGAGACCGACGAGATCAATGCCTGCTCCATCGTCGTCCCCGTCACCATTGACGGACAGACCGAGGAGTGGCTGGTGAACTTTAAAAATGAAACCCATAACCATCCGACCGAGATCGAACCGTTCGGCGGAGCCGCGACCTGCCTTGGCGGCGCGATCCGCGACCCGCTCTCCGGGCGGACTTATGTCTACCAGGCGATGCGCGTGACGGGCGCCGCGGATCCGCGCACTCCGCTGGATAAGACCATGGAGGGCAAGCTTCCCCAGAAGAAGCTGGTGCGGGAGGCCGCCCGCGGGTACAGCTCCTACGGAAACCAGGTCGGCCTTGCCACCGGATATGTGAAGGAGATCTACCATCCCGCGTACGCGGCAAAGCGCATGGAGATCGGGGCGGTGATCGCGGCAGCACCGCGCGCGAACGTGATCCGGGAAACCGCAAGACCCGGAGACGTGGTCATTTTGCTCGGAGGAAGGACTGGAAGGGACGGAATCGGCGGCGCGACGGGATCCTCCAAGGCGCATACCGCATCCTCCATTGAGACGTGCGGGGCTGAGGTGCAGAAGGGAAACGCGCCGACGGAGCGCAAGCTTCAGAGGCTGTTTTGCCGTCCGGAGGTTTCCCGGCTCATCCGGAAATGCAATGATTTCGGCGCCGGAGGCGTGGCGGTGGCGATCGGCGAGCTGGCGGACGGTCTCAGTATCGACCTGGACCAGGTTCCGAAGAAATATGCCGGACTGGACGGGACGGAGCTTGCAATCTCCGAATCGCAGGAGCGGATGGCCGTCGTCGTGGCGAAAGAAGACGCGGACGCCTTCCTGGCGTATGCCCATGAAGAGAACCTCGAAGCGGTTCAGACCGCCGTTGTGACACAAAAGCCGCGGCTGGTCATGAACTGGAGAGGAAAGACCATCGTCGACATCAGCAGGGCATTTCTGAATACAAACGGCGCGCACCAGGAGACGGATGTCAGGATCCTGATGCCGGAAGGAAAGAGCTTCTTCAAGGGGGTGCTGCCGTTTGGAGATCCGGAAGGATCCGCACCGCCAGAAGGCGGGGACGAGTCCTCCGCGCCTCAGGAGCGCGTACGGGATCTGCTGCTTTCAAGACTGTCAGATCTCAATGGCTGCTCCCAGAAGGGGCTTGTGGAGATGTTTGACTCGTCTATCGGCGCCGGGAGCGTGCTCATGCCCTATGGGGGAAGGTTCCAGGATACGCCGGTTCAGGTGATGGCGGCGAAGCTTCCTGTCGGAAATGACGCATGTGACATGGCAACCATCATGTCCTATGGATTCGACCCGTACCTGTCCTCCTGGAGTCCGTTCCACGGAGCGTCGTGGGCGGTGATGGATTCCGTGGCGAAGATAGCGGCGGCAGGAGGCGACTGGTCAAAGATCCGCTTCACCTTCCAGGAATACTTTGGAAGAATGAGCCATGCCCCGGAGCGCTGGAGTCAGCCCGTAAGCGCCCTTCTCGGAGCCTACCGCGCGCAGAAGAGCCTTGGGCTTGCCTCGATCGGAGGGAAGGACTCCATGAGCGGGACATTTGATACACTTGATGTACCGCCGACGCTTGTGTCCTTTGCCGTCTGCACCGGAAGCTTTCGAAACATCATCAGCCCGCAGCTGAAGAAGGCCGGCAGCTGTCTGGTGCTGGTCCGGACCGGGCGGGATACGTATGACCTGCCTGATTATGAGGCGGCGAAGAGGCAGTATACCAGGCTCCATGAGGATATCGTCCACGGACGCGTTCTGAGCGCATACGCGGTGGACGCGAAGGGCTTTGCGTATGCCGCCTGCCTGATGGCGCTGGGAAACAGGCTCGGATTCAGGATCGAGCATAACGTGGCGCCGGAGGATCTCTTCGCGCCGGACTTCGGCGCGATCCTGTGCGAGGTCAGGGACTCAGACGTCGGCAATCTGCAGACAGAATACACCGTGGTCGGTGTCGTGGAGGATACCGGGGCGGTTGAATACCGCAATACAAGAATACCGCTGGATGAGGTGAAGGAGCGCTGGAGCGGCACGCTGGAGAAGATCTTCCGCACCCGCCCCGCTGAGGCTTCGCCGGAGCATATCTCTGTGCCCGCCGGGGCGAAGCCTTACAATCCGGACATTCACTCGAGGATCTTTGTCGCCTCCCATGGTTTTGCGAAACCGCGCGTGTTTATTCCTGTATTTCCGGGAACAAACTGCGAATACGACAGCGCAAGGGCATTTGAGAGAGCCGGGGCCATAGCGGATGTGCATGTGTTCCGGAATCTGGACGCCTCCGATATCAGAAACAGTGTGGAGGACTTTGCCGCGGCGATCGACCAGGCGCAGATTCTCATGTTCCCGGGCGGATTCTCCGCGGGAGACGAGCCGGACGGTTCGGCAAAGTTCTTCGCGGCCGCATTTCGCAGCGAGAAGATCTGCGAGGCGGTGACACGGCTTCTGGAGGAGCGCGACGGACTGATCCTTGGAATCTGCAACGGGTTCCAGGCGCTGATCAAGCTGGGACTGGTTCCGGAAGGAAAGATCCTGCCGCGGACCGCGGACAGTCCGACCCTGACATTTAATACGCTGCACAGGCACATTTCCCATATGGTACACACCAGGGTAATGTCCACCAAGAGTCCGTGGCTGTCTCAGGCCAGGTCCGGCGGCGTGTATATCAGCCCGGCGTCCCACGGGGAGGGAAGATTTGTCGCGGACAGGGCGTGGATTGACCGTCTGCTTGGGAATGGCCAGGTCGCGACAATGTACTGTGATCCGGATGGACGCATATCGGATGACCCCGAGTGGAATGTGAACGGATCCTATGCCTGCATCGAAGGAATTACGAGCCCGGACGGCAGGATCTTTGGGAAAATGGCTCATATCGAGAGACGTGGATCCGGCGTGGCAGTGAATATCACAGGCGAGCAGGATATGAAGGTGTTCGAGAGCGGCGTCAGGTACTACTCTTAAGACGATATCATGTCCTGCGGACAGCGTGAAGGACTGTTCCGGGAGACGGCATCAGATATTTGGAATGACATGAAGTATTACTCCTGAAGGATGGAATCATGGATAACGAAGAAATCAGGAAATTGCTCCAGGAGCTGAAGGAATCATCAGATGAAAGCTCTTCCGTGCGAAGTAAGATCGTAAAGATTCATATTGATACGCCGGAGGAGGCCAGACGGCGGGAGAGAGCGAAGCAAAGAGCCAGGGAGAAGGAAGAGAGACGCCTGGAGGAAGAGGCCAGAAAGGCCGAGGCTGAGGAAGAGGCCAGGAGGCTTGCGGCGCAGAAGGCTGCCGAAGAAGCGGTGGAGGAGGCCAAGCGGGAGGCGAAGTCCGGATTTGCTCCGGACCTGGATGAGGACCTTTTTACTGCTGCCGCCACCCATCAGGAAGCGGAAGCCTCTGAAGAAGATGCTTCCGACGCTGACCTGAACCTGAACTGGGGATATGAGGTGCCGGAACTGAAAAGCGGACTGGTCAGCGAGGAAGACCTTGACCTCGGCCCGGCACAGCCGGGGCGGGGGTCTGATGTTGCCAGGGATCCGGACAAGTCCGGCCTCGGGTTTGAGGAGCCTTCCAAACAGGCGGATAAGGCCGGTGAAAATGGAATGCCGGGCGAAGGGGAGCCTTCGGATGAGGCGGCCCCGGATCACGCCGCGCGTTCCTGGAAAAAGCGTTTTGGCTGGCTGCGATCTGCCGGCGTCGGCGAAGACGAGGGGTATGAATCGGACGAAAGTGATTTCCGGTCCGAAGAGGAGGATCTTCCTGGACAGGATGAGGAGAGAGAGAGCATCACGGGGCTTCCGGGCCGGTTTGGCGCGCTCTCGGACGGCGTTCTGTCGTTTTTCGGAGGCGTGCACAGGTCTGTGAAGGAAGACCTGTCAAAGGCCCGGGAGCGCAGGACTTCTTCCAAAGAAGACGGGAAGGCGGAGGATGACCCGGATTTGGCCTCCGGCGCGGAAGAGGCGGCAGAAAGCCGGAGCGGAGCGAAGAATGGGCGGGGATCCGCCGCAAAACAGGAAAGCGGATTACAGACAGACCAGGAATCCCCTGCACAGCGAAGACACGCCAGAGGAGCTGATACCCATTCAGAACCTGAATATGGAGTGTTAGTCGGAGCCGATCCTCAGCCGGATCCGGGAAAGAA
>CACXFW010000004.1 GCA_902767065.1 uncultured Lachnospiraceae bacterium
CGCGCAGTACGGAATCGAGGAGATGTGCAGGGATTCCTGGAACTGGCAGAGCAAGAACCCGGACGGGTACAGAAGCTGATCTGTTGTTACTATTCACAGCCTGTCTGCCTGCAAAGATGGATGTGTCATGCTTGCATGTAAGCAGCCATCTTTGCAGGCAGACAAGGCCTGTGAAGATAGAACCTCCCCCAAAACTTCAGACAGGAGCGTCGTAAGACGCGGCATACGTGCGAAGCACGGATGGTCTGAGGTCTGTGGGTGGATGGGCTGTGAATCGTAACCCTCTGATAGACGACCGTATATTCCTGACAAGATCCGTTCGGATAAAGGTCCCGTAATCGAAACTGCTTCGTCCCTCAGGACTCGTACTTTCGAACAGGATCCGGCTCCTCACTGTACAACGTCGATGAACTTTCCATCCAGTACATCCTTCAGATACTGGCCATACTGATTCTTCTTCAGAACCTCGAACGTCTTCATCACCTCTTCGCGGCTGATCCATCCGTTCCGAAAAGCAATCTCTTCCAGGCAGGCAATCTTACGGTGCTCATGCTGTTCGACTGTCTTTACAAAATTCGTCGCGTCCACCAAAGACTCATGGGTTCCGGTATCCAGCCAGGTAAAGCCCTGCCCCAGAACCTCCACATTCAGCTCCCCCTTCTCCAGATAGATCCTGTTCAGGTCCGTGATCTCCAGCTCCCCTCTCGCGCTCGGCTTCAGGTTCCTGGCATATTCCACGACACGGTTATCATAGAAATAGAGGCCTGTCACACAGTAATTGCTCTTCGGATGGGCCGGCTTTTCTTCGATCGTCTCCGCCTTTCCCTCCGAATTGAAGGAAACGATGCCGAACCGTTCCGGGTCATCCACATAATAGCCGAATACCGTCGCGCCCTCTCCGTTCTGTGCATGCTTGACAGCCATCCTGAGGCGGCGTTTCAATCCGTGCCCAAAGAAGATATTGTCCCCCAGAATCATGCATGCCGTGTCCTCTCCGATAAAATCCGCCCCGATCACGAATGCCTGCGCCAGACCGTCCGGGCTTGGCTGGACCTTGTAGGTCAGATGGACGCCAAACTGACTCCCGTCTCCAAGCAGCTCTTCAAATCTCGGCGTATCCGCCGGTGTAGAGATAATCAGAATATCACGGATCCCTGCTGTCATCAGCACAGACATCGGATAGTAGATCATCGGTTTGTCATAGATCGGAAGCAGCTGCTTCGACGTGACCATCGTCAACGGGTAAAGCCTTGTCCCGCTCCCGCCTGCAAGTATGATTCCCTTCATGAAACGTGAAGCTCCTTTCTTGTAATCACCCACGCAATGATACTTGTGCAGCATGATACTTATCATACCCTATTTATGTTATGAATGCCAGTCCCCCGGGCGAATCGGGATAAACGCTGAAGCCCTTTCGTTACAGGTCGCACCCCGGCCAGCACCACCACCCGAGCCTGTGGGCAGCCCAGAGTGTGGTCTATTAGGCCCTTTCAAAGGAAATCGCTTACCGCCAGCTGGCCCAGCCTTTCCTTAAGCCAGGCTTCAATCTCTTCTCTCGCTGCCTGTACACTGCCCTGCTGGAAGAATGGTTTTCCGCCTCCTCTCCCGTCAAGAGCCGCGTTCATTTCCCTGACCAGTTCCTTCAGGTCACCATCCTTATGCCCGGCAGCATATTTGTATCCCTCGCTGTCGGATCCCGCAAAGGTAAATGCGCTTCCTTTACAGGTTTCCATGGCTTTGGCGGTCAGCTTCTGCGCCATGACCGCATCCGCATCCTCCATGAAGATCAGCACGTTGCCTGCATCCGTCATCTCCTCCGCCTTCCGGTCGATCATCTGGTAACGCATCCCGACCAGGCTGCCCTTAAGGCGGATGTTTTCCTCCACAAGCCGGCAAGCCGCCTCTCCTGTCTTAAGCATCCTGCTGCTCAGGTGCATGGAAACCTCATGGTTCTGCCTGAATACCTGCTCCAGATACTCATAAGCCCATCTTCCGCACGCAAGCTCCATCCGCACTCCGCCCTTGCACCGTTCGTGGCTCAGGATCTTGACAAGTCCGATCTCTCCGGTCCTCGCAACGTGAGTTCCACAGCAGGCGCACACATCCGCGCCGGGGATGGACACCACACGGATCTCTCCGGAAAGCTCTTTCTTGCTGCGGTATTCCACCTTGCCGGCTTCTTCGGGTGTATAGAGATCCGTCCGGACCGGAACATTTTCCCAGACAATCTCATTCGCGCGCTTTTCGATCCTGGCCAGTCCCTCTTCCGGGATCTCCCCGTCCAGATCAATCGTCATGCGGTCTTGGCTCATATGGAATCCGATATTGTTGAATCCATAGGTCTCATGGACAAGGCCGCTCACAATATGCTCTCCGGAGTGATTCTGCATCCGGTCAAACCGCCAGGTCCAGTCCAGGATTCCCCGTACCTTCTCCCCCAGGGAAAAGCTTTCCGGGCAGATCACGGCAATCTCCTCTCCCGACTCCCTTGTATCGAGAACCCTGACCGTTTCCTGATTCTGCCTCACCAGGATGCCGCGGTCACCGCTCTGCCCCCCGCCCTCCGGAAAAAACGCAGAGCGATCCAGCGTGACCAGATACTGATCCTCCTTCCGGACACATCCTGTCACGATGGCATCGAATTCTTTCAGGTAGGGATCTTCATAATATAGTCTTTGTGTCATGTTTTCCTGCTTTCTTATATTCGCGCGCCGCTGTTACTGTTCACTGCCGCGGTTACAGATCACACCCCGGCCAGCCGAAAGACATTGTATCCTTAAGACCTGAGATTGACAAGACAGCTGCCTCTTTCCTATACTCAGAGAAACAAACCACTGCCATTCACGTATCGCATATTCGCCGTTTTGACCCGCTGCCCTTCCCGGCGCGGCAGTCAGAAGCGCCGGATATTTTCAACCGTACAGGTAGCCAGATACCGTTCGAAAGTGCGAGTCTTGAGAGACGAAGCAGTTTCGATTACGGTATCGGCAACAGACCGGACGAAGTCAGATAAAAACATGGTAACTATTCAGCACCTCCATTGCTCAGAACACTTCGTGTTCTTCGCTGTGGGCGGACAGAGCGGTTTCACCGCTTGTCCGCCCCCTGGAA
>CACXFW010000005.1 GCA_902767065.1 uncultured Lachnospiraceae bacterium
AGCGGGAGATCTTAGGCCGTAGGCCGGGAAACGCCGCGATACACACGATACAGAAGGAGCTTTCAGTTATGGAATTACAGAACCTGAGCGCTTATACGCTCGTTACAAAGAAAGATCTGACCGACATCGATTCCACGGGTTATATCCTGAAGCACAACAGGACAGGGGCCCGTGTGATGCTGATCGAAAATGAGGACGAGAACAAGGTTTTCAACATCGCGTTCCGCACGACCCCCACGGATTCGACAGGCGTGCCGCATATCATCGAACACACGGTGCTTTGCGGATCGCGCAAATATCCGTCCAAGGATCCTTTTGTCGAGCTGGTGAAGGGTTCCATGAATACCTTCCTCAATGCGATGACCTATCCGGATAAGACGATGTTTCCGGTGGCCAGCTGCAACGATCAGGACTTCAGGAACCTGATGGATGTCTATCTGGATGCGGTCTTCCATCCAAACATCTACAAAAACGAGAACATTTTCCGGCAGGAGGGATGGAGCTATCAGATCGAGGAGCCGGAGGACCCGGTGGTGATCAACGGCGTCGTCTACAATGAGATGAAGGGCGCGTTTTCCTCTCCGGACGACGTGCTTGAGAGAAGGATCATGAATTCCCTGTTTCCGGATACGACCTACGGCGTGGAGTCCGGCGGCGATCCGGAGCACATTCCGGAGCTGACCTACGAGGCGTTCCTGGACTTCCACCGGAAGTATTATAATCCGTCCAATTCATACATCTGCCTCTATGGAAAGATGGATTTTCAGGAGCGGCTGGAATATCTGGACCGGGAGTATCTGGGCACCTATGATATGGCACAGGATATGGGTCCGAACGGTCCCGCCTATTCGGAGGTTGGGATCCAGGAAGCCTTTGAAAAGCCCGTTGAGATCCGGACGAAGTATCCGGTCGGGGAAAACGATCCTCTTGAAGACAACGCCTACCTGACATGGAACGTGGTGGTCGGGAACAGCAGCGATACGCTGCTTGCGAACTCCTTCGCGGCGCTGGACTATGTCCTCCTGGAAAGTCCGGGCGCTCCGCTGAAGATGGCTTTGCTTGACGCGGGGATCGGGAAGGATGTCTACGGCTCCTATGATTCGGGGATCCGCCAGCCGGTGTTTTCCGTGGTGGCGAAGGGCGCGAATGAGAAGGACGAAATGCGCTTCCGCGAGGTTGTCCGTTCCTGTCTTGAGCGTCTGTGCACAGAAGGCCTGAATGAGAAGGCGCTGGAAGCGGCAATCAATACCATGGAGTTCAAGTACCGCGAAGCGGATTTCGGCGGTTATCCGAAGGGCCTGATCTATTCCATCGACTGCTTCGACAGCTGGCTGTATCAGGATGACCAGCCCTTTGATTATCTCCTGCAGCTGGCAGATTACAGAACGCTTCGCGAAAAGATCAAAACCGGCTATTTCGAGGAGCTGATCCGCCGCTATTTCCTGGAAAATACACATGCTTCCTTTGTAACCGTGGGGCCGCAGCGTTTTCTTGCCCAGGAGGCGGAGGCAAAAACCGTGGAGGCGCTTGCCAGGTGGAAGAAGACGCTCAGCCAGGAGACAATCCGGGAGCTGATCGAGCAGACCAGAGCGCTTCGCAAGTTTCAGGAGACCCCGTCCACCCGGGAAGAGGTGGAGGCAATCCCGATGCTCGAGCGGAAGGATCTTAAGAAGGAGGCCCTGCCGTTCAAAAATGAAGAGCTGGTGGAGGACGGAGTGAAGCTGGTTTATCATCAGGAGAGGACAAACGGCATCGCTTACATCAGCCTGCTCTTTGATACGTCGTCTCTTGCGCAGGAAGACCTTCCTTACCTGGGAATTCTCAGGAGCGTGCTCGGTCTGGTCTCGACGGAGCATTACTCTTACGAAGAGCTTGCGAATGAGATCGGCCGCAGGACCGGGGGCGTGAGCGCGCTCATCAGCATGTTCCCCGACGCAAATGATGATACGGTGCTGAAGGCTGCGATGGGAATCCAGATTGCCACGCTGCCGGATGAGATTGACTTTGCGATGGAGATCGCAGGAGAGATCCTGTTTACTTCCAGGCTGGAGGACGAGAAGCGGCTGAGGGAGATCCTTCAGAAGAACCGCAGCAGACTCTATACCAGGCTGACCTCTTCCGGTTCCGCGACAGCTGTCACCAGAGCGCTGGCGGGACTGAGCGCGGAGTCGTGTTATTCGGATGCGGTCTCCGGGATCACCTGCTATCAGGAGATTGCCCGTCTGGAGAAGGACTTTGACCTGGTCAAAAATGACCTGACTGCCAGGCTTAAGAGAATCCTGGCCTCCCTCCTTCGGAAGGATGGATTCCTCATCAGCTTTACAGGAGACAGGACGCAGGCAGACCATGTCCTTGCCTGCGCGAAGAAGCTCTCGTCGAAGCTGGCCGGAGACAGGCCTGATGAGGGGGGCAGCCTTGGAACCATCACGGGCCTTACCTATGCGAGCGTTCGGGAGGGATTCCTCACACCTGCCAAGATCCAGTATGTCGCACAGGCCGGCAGTTTTGCAGGGGATGATCTTCCCTACACCGGGGCGCTCAATGTGCTCAGGATCATCATGAACTATGAGTATCTGTGGACGAACCTGAGAGTGGTCGGCGGCGCGTACGGGTGCGGCGCGTCCTTTACCAGAAACGGATCCTGCGCGTTTTATTCCTACCGGGATCCGCACCTGAACAATACGCTTCAGGTCTACCGGCAGATCCCGGAGTATCTGAAGGAATTTGACTGTGACGAGCGGGACATGACGAAGTATGTTATCGGAACGGTATCCGGAATGGACATGCCGCTTTCGCCAAAAAGCGCCGGTGCGCGTTCCATGAACGCTTATGTCACAGGGATGAGTCTTCAGGAAATACAGAAGACCCGGGATGAGGTTCTTGGCGCGGACGTGGAGGACATCCGGGCACTGGCCCCGTATATGGAGGCGATCCTTTCAAAGGGCGCGGTATGCGTGATCGGAAATGAAGAGAAGATCCACGCATCCGAGGAGCTGTTCGATACTGTCAGCGCGCTGTAGAATGATGGTAACTATTCAGCACCCCCATTGCTCAGAACACTTCGTGTTCTTCGCTGTGGGCGGACAGAGCGGTTTCACCGCTTGTCCGC
>CACXFW010000006.1 GCA_902767065.1 uncultured Lachnospiraceae bacterium
ATGCTCTCTCCCGGCGTTTTCACGGCTGTTCCGTCTGCGATCGTACTGACGGAGGGCAGCGTGGTCACCCTGCCTTCCCTGAGGGAGGCGGAAAGGCACGCAGCCCCGGCCGGTTCGACGCCAATGACGCGGATCCCCGGGTTCAGAAGCTTTGCAAGCGTGGAGATTCCTGTCGCAAGGCCGCCCCCGCCCACCGGAACCAGGACATACTCCACGGTGGGCAGATCCCGGAAGATCTCCATCATGATCGTCCCCTGCCCCGTGGCGATGGTCAGATCATCGAAGGGGTGGACAAAGGTATACCCCTGTTCCCCGGCCAGCTTGAGCGCATAGGCGCAGGATTCATCGTAGACATCCCCCTTCAGGATCACCTCAGCCCCATAGCCGCGCGTCCGGTTTACCTTGATCAAAGGAGTTGTGGTCGGCATGACGATCGTCGCCTTGCATCCGTACTTTGCAGCGGCGTAGGCCACGCCCTGGGCATGGTTGCCCGCGGAAGCGGTAATCAGGCCTCTTCCGCGCTCCTCCGCGGACATCGTGCTGATCCTGTAATAGGCGCCGCGGATCTTATAGGCGCCTGTGACCTGCATGTTTTCCGGTTTCAGGAATACCTTGTTGCCGGACTGCGCGCTGAAATACTCACTGCTGATCAGCTTGGTGGGGGCGGTGACTTTCCTGACAATCTCCGAAGCCTCTTCAAACGCCTCCAGACTTAGCATCTCCTTCATTTTCTGCCTCAACTTTCCTCTTCGTCATGATCCGGTTCCGTGTCAAACAGTGCCTTCACATACGCATCCGCATCGAATTTCTGAAGATCGTCGATCTTCTCCCCCACACCGATATACTTGACCGGAATCCCGAGCTCCGAGTGAATTGCCGCCGCGATTCCGCCCTTTGCCGTTCCGTCCAGCTTGGTCAGGATGATCCCGGAAACCGGCGTCACAGCCTGGAATTCCCTTGCCTGCGCCAGAGCATTCTGTCCCGTCGTTCCATCCAGAACAACCAGGGTTTCACGGAACGCTTCCGGATATTCCCTTTCAATGATCCGGTTGATCTTCCCGAGTTCATTCATCAGGTTCTTCTTATTGTGAAGACGTCCCGCCGTGTCTATGATCAGCACATCCGTTCCTCTCGCCTTCGCGGACGCGATTGCGTCGTAGACAATCGAACCCGGATCAGAGCCGTCCTGCCCGGAAATAATCGGAACATCGGCGCGTTTGGCCCACTCTGTCAGCTGTTCGCCCGCCGCCGCGCGGAACGTGTCGGCTGCCGCAAGGATCACGCTTCTCCCCTTGCCCTTCAGATATGCCGCAAGCTTGCCAATGCTTGTCGTTTTTCCGACGCCGTTGACGCCGACCACCAGGACTACGCTCTTTTTGTTCTCAAACTCATAGTCCGTCCTTCCCACACTCATCTGATCTTTCATCGATTCCATGAGAAGCTCACGGCACTGCTGCGGATTCCCGATCCGCCGGTCCAGGACCTTCTTTCTCAGATCCGCAACGATGTTTTCCGCAGCCTTGACGCCGACATCCCCCATGATCAGGATCTCTTCAATCTCTTCATAGAAATCGTCCCCGATCTCCGAATACTGGGCAAGCGCGTTGTCGAAACCCGACACAATGCTGTTCCTTGTCTTCGCCAGACCGGCTGCAAGGCGCCTGAAAAAGCCTTTCTTTTCCTTCTTTTCTTTCTCTACTGCCATAATTTCCCTCCTGGAATCCTGATTCCATCGGCATTTCTCCGGATCTGTCAGGTCAGCTCGCTCTCCACCAGGTCCACCGACACCAGCGCGGACACGCCCTTCTCCTGCATCGTGATCCCGTAGAGACGGTCGCAGGAGGCCATGGAACCTCTCCGGTGCGTGATAATGATAAACTGGGTATGTTTTGTCAGCTTATGCAGATACTTTGCAAAGCGGTCCACATTCGCCTCATCAAGAGCGGATTCAATCTCGTCGAGCAGGCAGAACGGGGAAGGCTTCAGATTCTGAATCGCAAAAAGCAGCGCAATCGCGGTAAGACTCTTCTCTCCTCCGGACAGCTGCATCATATTCTGCAGCTTCTTGCCGGGCGGCTGGGCAATCACCCGGATTCCCGCTTCGAGAATGTCCTCATCCTCCACAAGCTCCAGCGTCCCCTTGCCGCCGCCGAACAGATCCCGGAAGGTCTGGTCAAACTCCGTGCGCATCCTGGCAAACTGTTCCTGGAACTGTGCGCGCATGTTCTCATCCAGCTGTTCGATGATCTTGCCAAGATCCGCCGCGCTTTTGACAAGGTCCTCATGCTGCGCGGTCAGGAATTCATACCGCTCGGCTACCTCCTTATACTGCTCGATCGCTCCGACATTGACATTGCCGAGCGCCTTGATCTCACGCCGAAGGTCGCCCAGACGTT
Source organism: uncultured Lachnospiraceae bacterium (assembly GCA_902767065.1). GTDB lineage: Bacteria > Bacillota > Clostridia > Lachnospirales > Lachnospiraceae > Porcincola. The sequence continues at coordinate 2,397 of CACXFW010000006.1, forward strand.
TCTTCAGCGCTGTCTGCGACCCAAGATCCTCCCGGCGCATTTCCCTGCACTGGACCGGCGTCAGGTCATATTCCTCCCAGAGGTATTCGATGCTCTTCTCGCGGCCCTCCTCAAGCTTCTTCTGCTGTTCTTCCAGCCGGAAAACCTCACGGTCCAGCATCGTAATCCGCGCGGACAGCTCTTCCCGCTGATCGAAGAAGGACTTTCTCAGCGTCAGCCTGTCCTCCTTCTCCTCATTCAAGGCGGCAATCCGGGCGCTTAATCCTTCTTCTTCGCGCTTCGCCTTTTCAATCAGCTCTTTCAGGCTTTCAATCTTTGCGCTTGTCTCTTCACGCTCCGTTCGGCTGGTGAGGGTGCGGTTTGCAACCTCTTCTTCCTCCTGGCAGCGGTTTTGCACCTCTTCTCCCAGACGGATCAGATTCTGGGAAATGAAGTTCATCTCCTGTTCATATCCTGCTGCCTCCACCCGGAGCTTCGAAAGGCTTTCTTCCGCCTGCGACAGGGATTCATTCAAGGACTCCAGATCCCTTTGCAGCGCCTCGATACGGTCATTTTCCTCTTTCTCGGAAGCATCGCTTTTCTGAAGATGAGCGCCGCTCTTTTCCTGCTCGGATTCCAGCAGCTTCCTCTCCTCAGCAATCCGCGCACGCTCCAGAGCGATCTTATCCTTCGCCGTCTTTGTCTCTTCCATCCGGCCGGACAGATCCTGCATCTTCTGGTCGAGAGAAGAAAGATCGAATTCATTTTTCTGCATCAGGCCGGATACGGCCGCGATCTCATCCCTGAGCCGGTTCCGCCTGGTATGGTCCTTCTCGACCCTATCGCTTTGCTCCTCAATCTGTTTCTGCATCCGGGCCAGCTTTTTCTTCGCGTCGTCGATCTCCCTGCGCCTTCCCAGAAGGTTGCTGTTGTTCTTAAACGCTCCTCCGGTCATGGATCCGCCGGGACTGAGCAGCTCGCCGTCCAGGGTGACCAGCCGCAGGCTGTAACGGTAGCTGCGTGCGATCTCCACTGCCCTGTCTATGTTTTCCACGACAACGGTACGGCCGAGCAGATTGCGTACCAGCTCGCGGAACCGGTCTTCACAGGTCACGATCTCCGAAGCAAGCCCGATCACGCCGAACTCCTCGAGGACGCCCTTTTCCTTCAGCTCACGGCTGTTTTTCATGGCAGTCAGCGGCAGGAAGGTGGCACGCCCGAACCGGTTTTCCTTCAAAAACGCGATCATGCGCTTTGCCGTCTGCTCATCGGATGTCACGATATTCTGGATGCTTCCGCCAAGCGCTGTCTCGACGGCCAGCTCATACTGCTTCGAGGTCTGGATCAGATCCGCCACGACCCCCAGAATCCCGGGGACACGGTCCTTCTGCTCCATGACTCTCCTGATCGAGCCGCCGTACCCCTCATAACGCTCCGTGATCGCGCGCAGGGTATCAAACCGGGAGGATTCCCTCTGATAGGTCTCGCGCATTTTCGAAAGAAGGTCTGAACCATCCAGGAAGTTCTTATGCACCTCCTCCAGTTCCAGCGACAGACGTTCGCTCCTTTGCTGAAGCGTTTCTGTCTCCTTCCTCGCATCCTGCTTTTGCTCCTTCAGCCGGGCACTGCTCTGGCTCAGCGCAGTTTCATCGCTCAGAAGCGTCAGCTCACGGCTGTTCAGCTCGGCTTCTCTCAGCGCGATCTGCTCGATCATGGTGGAAGCTCTCTGACGGCCGGTCTGGATATCCGTCCTTTCATTCAGGATCCGGATAATCTGTTCCTTGCTGCTGTCAATCTGCGCGTTCAGATCTGCGATCCTCGTATTCAGTTCAAGCACATGGCTCTGGGCATCCTCACGCTTCCTGGCACAGGTATCCGCCTCTTTGCCAAGGTCATCCCTGCGTTTTTCGGAAGAGACAATCTGCTCCCGGCGCTGTGCAATCTCTACCTTCAGGCGCTCAGTGCGAAGGCGAAGCTCCTCATCGGAAGCATCCAGCGTCCGGATCCGGTCCATCGCGCGATCAATTCCGCCTGCATGTTCCTGCCTTTGCAGCCGGACAGCGGACAGCGTCTCATTCGCCGAGAACATCTCGCTGTCGATCCTTGTGATTTCCCCGTCAAGCTCCTCATACCGCGTCTTCGCGCCGGCAAGCTCTTCATTAACGCTCTCAAGCTGGCCTTTCGCGGTATCAAGCCTGTCTTTCGCGTTTTTCAGATTCTCTTCATATCGGTCATTGTCGATCAGAAACAGATTCACATCGACAAGCCTCATTTCATCCCGCTTTGTGAGGTAGATCTTCGCCGTCTCGCTCTGCTCCTTCAAAGGGCCCGCCTGGCGGGACAGCTCACTGAGGATATCATTGACACGAACCAGGTTGGCCTGCTCGCTCTCGAGCTTCTTCACGGCAGCCATTTTGCGGTGCTTGTACTTCACAATACCGGCCGCTTCATCGAACAGTTCCCTGCGCTCCTCCGGCTTGCCGTTCAGAATCTTTTCAACCTGTCCCTGTCCGATCAGCGAATAGCCTTCCTTGCCGATTCCGGTATCAAAGAACAGTTCCTGGATATCCTTCATCCGGACTGTGGTTCCATTGATCAGATACTCCGACTCTCCGGAACGGTACAGCCGCCTTGCGACAGTCACTTCTTCGTAATCGATCGGAAGCGCATGATCCGCATTATCCAGAGTGATCGCGACATAGGCATAGCTAAGAGGCCGGCGCACAGCGGTGCCGGCAAAAATGACATCCTGCATGGACCCGCCGCGCAGCTGCCTGGCGGACTGTTCTCCCAGAACCCAGCGGATCGCGTCAGAGATATTAGACTTGCCTGATCCGTTCGGACCGACCACGCCTGTTATTCCGTTGTGGAACTGCAATACGATTTTATTGGCAAAGGACTTAAAGCCCTGCAATTCCAGACTCTTAAGATACATGAATTCCTCTTTGCTTCAGTTCGATCAGCGCCTGATAGGCTGCTTCCATCTCCGCGCCCTTTTTCGTGGCAGCTTTGCCGCGCCCAAGCGTCATCTGACCGATACATGCTTCCATTTCAAAGTGCTTATCATGGGCCGGTCCTTCTTCCCTGAGCAGATGATAGACCAGCACTTCGCCGGGATACTCCCTCTGCACAACCTCCTGCAGGATCGTCTTGCTGTCGAAGAACAGCTTCCTGTGCTCAATATCGTTCAGGATGAAGCGCCGGACAAATGCATCTGCTTCTTCCATTCCGCGGTCAAGATAGATGGCGCCGATCAGAGCCTCCATCGCGTCCGATACAATCGAATTCCTGCTTCTCCCGCCGGTATGCTCTTCCCCCTTTCCGAGAAGGAGGTACTTCGGCAGGCCGATCTGCCTCGCGCACATGGCAAGCGTGTTCTCGCAGACAAGGCTTGCGCGAAGCTTCGTCAGATCCCCCTCCGGCAGTTCAGGATACTGAAGATACAGATGTCTGGAGCTGACCAGCTCCAGGACCGCATCTCCCAGAAACTCGAGCCTTTCGTTATCCCCGGTTCCGTTCGTTTTATGCTCGTTCGCATAGGAGCTGTGGCTGAGGGCGCGGTATAAAAGTGTCTGATCCTGGAAGTGTACGCCGATGATCTCTTCCAGTTCTTCCGGCGCAGGGTACCTGCCGCATGTTCTGTCTCGAACCTTCTCAACTGACTGCATTCCGGATCGCCTCTACCGCATCCCCGACCGTCACGATCTTCTCCGCTTCCTCCGTCGGGATCTCAATGTTGAATTCCTCTTCGACCGCCATGATAATCTGGAAGACGTCAAGGCTGTCCGCGCCGAGATCATCCTTGAAGGTCGTCTCCGGTTTGATCTCATCCAGATCCACGCTCAGCACATCCGCGATGATTTGCTGCATTTTTTCAAATTCCATAATGGTCCTCCTTGTAATGTCTGTGTCCATATGTATCAGCGGGGAACCCCCCTGCCGTATTGCCATTGTCAAGAATTCTCGTAATTATTCAGCACCCCCATTGCTCAGAACACTTCGTGTTCTTCGCTGTGGGCGGACAGAGCGGTTTCACCGCTTGTCCGCCCC
>CACXFW010000007.1 GCA_902767065.1 uncultured Lachnospiraceae bacterium
GCTTGTCCGCCCACAGGAACCGCTCAGATCCGTCAGATAAGCAAGCTTATCTGACTGGATCATGAGCAATTCCAGGAGGTGCTGAATAATTACTATAAATCATAGTTTATTCCTGACATTATCCGTTCGGATACAGATCCCGTATTCGAAACTGCTTCGTCCCTCAAGACTCATACTTTCGAACGGGATCTGGCTATAGCATTGCCGATAAAAAGACTTCTTGCCGGTGACAATGTTTGTCTCACAGGGGATGCAGCAAGCGATCGCCTGTCAGAAAACGGCAAACGACTGTGGATCCAGTGTCACAATCCCGCCAGACAAGGTCCCGGCTCCAACCTGCCAGATGGGTTCTTTATCCTGTTCATCAATCCGGGCAGACACCTTCTTCGAAGAAGGATTGACCGCGCAGATCCGTCCTCCCCTCCGGTAGACAAAGGGAAGTTCTCCCCGCTCCATATACAGGATCTCCAGATTCGGCTGGGCCTGCAGATCCTTCTCCTGATGGCGAAGGGCGAGGATGGAACGGACGGTCTCCAGAAGAGAGCCTGCCTCCTTCTGCATCTCACTGACAACCGGTGCATCTGCTGCCGGGTCTGTCGGAAGATACAGATCCTTGCTTTCCGCATCCGAGAACCCGAGATTCTTCTCCCTGCTCCACTGCATCGGAGTCCGGCTGCCGGTCCGGAAGTATCCTCCCTCTTTGGTCCGAAGGCTCAGATAGCGCTGGCCGATCTCGTCTCCATAGTACAGGAACGGGACGCCCGGCATGGTAAACAGAAAAGCATAGAACAGCTTCAATTCGTCATTGGACAGGTTATAAGAGGGTCTGACCGTATCGTGGTTGCAGGTGATCAGGCTTATGTATCCAACGTCCTTTGTGTTTTCATACAGCTTCAGGTAGCCATCCATAAACCTTAAGATGTCCCCGCCGGCGTCCATCCGGAAGAAGCTGTGGTCTTCATAATCCATATGCGCTGACGGATCGACCCCCGTAAAACAAGGATCAGAGAAAATGAGCCTGCCTGCATGATTCTGATAGTCACGCACCAGGGTTGAGTACGGGGAATTCTCCACATTCAGGAGGAAATCCGCATGGAATCCGGCGCGAAGGGACAATTCCGGGTCGCTCCATTCCGCGACCAGCGCACACTCCGGGTAATCCCGGTCAAGCATCTGTCTGATCTCCCGCCAGATCCGGCTCGTGCCGGTCTTCTTTTCATCATCTCCCTTGACCAGGGACGCAGCCATATCGACACGGAATCCGTCACAGCCCCTGTCCATCCAGAAGCGCATCACATCCTTGACCGCCTCTATGGTAGAGCGGGCTGCTTCACTGTCCATGGCGCATTTCCAGCTCTCATCCGCATCCAGCCATCCGTAATTGAGCGCAGGCTGGCACTTGAAGAAGTTCAAAAGATACGTCCCCGGCCGCTCCGCTTCTCCCCCCACGTAAGGATATCCGAAGTTTCCGGCTCCGCGGAAACAGAAATCCGTCCAGATATACCGGTCGGAATACTCATTCTTCTCAAGCGCACAGCTGTCCCTGAACCATTCATGCTCTTCCGAGGTGTGTCCGGGAACAAGGTCAAGAAGAACATGGATTCCCCGCTCATGCGCTTCACGAAACAGACGGATCAGGTCATCATTCGTCCCATATCTTGGTGCGGCTTTCTTATAGTCCCTCACATCGTAGCCTGCATCATGAAAGGGAGAATCAAAACACGGATTGATCCACAGCGCGTTGAATCCAAGATCTTTCACATAATCGAGCTTTGACACGATCCCCTGGAAATCACCGATTCCATCGGAATTGGAATCGCAGAAAGACTGCGGGTAAATCTCATAAAAAACTGCGTCCTTCAACCATCCTGGCATATGAAACCTCCTGATCACAACAAATAACCAGCAGCAACTTACAGGAACTGTTAAGTCTTCAGAATGCCGAAGCTGTGTAAGATCCTGCAATACACAAACAGGCGGAGGATCTCCCGGAAGCCGGAAATCTCTCCGCCCATTGAAACCTAAACACACATAAACCTTCACGAAAGCCGGTCTTTTGGCAGCTCAGAATCCCACCGTCGCATTAAGCCTGCGCTCCATCGCCTCCGGATTGTTGCAATACTTGACCGCAACATCCTGCGTAATCCGTCCCTTCTTAAACAGATCATAGATCGATTCATCCATCGCGATCATTCCTTCCGAAGCACCGCTCCGGATCGTCGCATCGATCTGATGCGTCTTTCCTTCACGGATCAGGCTCCGGATTGCGGTATTCGCGTACATGACTTCAAACACAGCGGTTACAGCTCCATCGACCGTCGGGATCAGCTGCTGGGAAATGACACACCTCAGCATCATCGCCAGCTGAAGCCGGATCTGATTCTGCTGGCCCGCAGGATAGATATCGATAATACGGTCCACGGCATTCGCCGCTCCCTGCGTGTGCAGGGTCGAGAAGAGAAGGATACCGGTTTCCGCGGCGGTCATGGCGACCTCGATCGTCTCATGGTCGCGCATCTCACCGAGCAGAATGACATCCGGGCTTTCTCTCAACGCGCTCCTCAGCGCATGGATATAATCCACGACATCGTTTCCGATTTCACGCTGCGTGACAATGCACCGGTCATGGCGATGAACGAACTCAATCGGATCCTCCATCGTAATGATATGTCCTTCGCGCGTTTTGTTGATATGATCGATCATGCAGGCAAGCGTCGTGGACTTTCCGCTTCCGGTTGCTCCCGTGACAAGGATCAGGCCGTTACGGATATCCGCCGCCTTCATCACAGGCGCGGGAATCCCCAGCCTTGAAGCATCCGGAAGGCCGAACCGGATCACACGGAGCACCACCGCGAGAGAGCTTCTCTGGTGAAACACATTCGCGCGGAATCTTCCGAGAGCCGCGATCGAAAAGGAAAAGTCATCATCAAAGGTCTCATCTTCGAGAACCCGGTTGTGGCGTCCGCACTGGGCATAGATCGAACGGACAATTGTCTCCGTATCCTCCGGGTGCAGAACTGCCTCTGCGCGGTCCTGTTTTCCAAGAACCTTATAGGTCAGAGGAAGACCCGGAATAATGAAAACATCCGATGCCTCCAGACGAAGCGCCTCCTGCAGGATATCATTTAATTCTACCATCGTTAAGCCAGACCTGTTCCTTCCACCGATGTTTCCGGCAGAGTGTTGAGATATCCGTTCTCATCCTCCGTCAGAGGCTGCGCGCCTTCCGGAAGAGCATCCGAATACTCTGTTTCCGCCACTGTTTCGATCTCCCATTTCGTAACGGTCAGCATGCCGTCACTGTCTGCTTCAGCCGTAATATGCAGATTCTGATTCATGGAAAATGAGATCGTTGTCGAATATGCATTGCCATCCTGCGTCGTACCGTAGGGAAGCGGTTCTCCTCCGCGAAGATGGTCATCCATCTGAGCCAGCCATTCCTGTCCGGCCCTTTCACTCATGGCATTCTGCTGTGCGAATACCATCTGCCTGTCCGCCAGCGCCTTGTCCGTCTGCGCGCTTACCAAAGATAAAAGTGACAGCACCGCAAGCAGGATCAGCACACAGGTGATCACGATCGTCAGTGCACCGGAACGAATCGGCTGCCTTGGCTTTTTCACATTCATGACGCCGCCTCCGTTTCTGTTTCGATCTCAGAGATCTCGCCGAAATCAATGTCAGCATCGCCTGACAGAACCGCGTCCACGGCATCCGGATAGTATCTTGCCGTGTCCAGCTGTGCCAGATCCTCCTCCGGATTGTTCACGTTGACAATGCTCATGTTGCCGGTAATCATATAGCCGACCGCCCTTATCTCGCAGGTCATCAGCAGGCTGACCTCATAAGGGCCGTCCTCTGACATACACCCGTTCCCGTCAAAATGAAGCGTCAGGTTCGTGATGGGTGTCTCGTCATCGCTGTATTCGTCATTTGCCTTGTCGATCAGAGCGTCCTGGGCAGTCCCGATCGGATCTTCTCCCGACTCGAACATGGTAACGACGTTCTGCGCGATCTGGGCAGCCTCCGTCCTTCTGGCCGCGTAACGTGACTTCTGCGCCGCCGCCCCGAAGATCCGGACAAGGATCGTCAGCATGACAAGCAGCAGAAACGTAATGATCAGCGTCTCTATGAAAAACGCTCTGTTCTTCCTTGCCTTCATGCGGACACCTCCTTTGCGTGGAGGTAAATCCTTCGCACACCGTCATCCGTCGTGACGGATACGATATTCTGATCGATGGATACCTGAAACAGCTGCGTCCGGGCGATCTTCACAGGATCCAGGCTGATGCCCTGGCCCGAAGTAATGGATTCCATCAGAAAACCATCCTCCAGCCAGATCCTGGTCTGGTACTGCTTCTCCCCGGAAGGATCCAGGATCATGAGGATATCTCCATCCTGAGCATGCTCGACCTGAAGCGAGCCGGTTTCATCACATGCCATGATCTTGGATGCGATATAACTCAGCGCGCCTCTGCGGTTCATATTGGCAGAACGGTTCTCCGTGATCGAATCGAACAGGCTTCCGCTGATTGCGGAGAGGGCCATGATCCCGACCAGCATGATGGCGAACAGGGCAACGACGAACAGAGATGCGTAATCGATCTCTCTCCTCCCGTTTTCAGACCTTCTGTCCATGCCGTTTCCCCCTTTTATCTTCTCAGCGTAATCTGAACTGCCGGAAGCTCATTCTTTGATCCGGAGCTCAGGGACACCAGATATTTCGATGCATCGTAACGGATCCCGTAGTTCTGTTCGAGATAACTGATGCTCACAGGATAGGTTCCCTCGATGGCATAGCACTGGACGCAGGCCTCCGTAACACTGTTCCGAAGGCTCTCCACGGCCTGACGGTTCATATCAAGATCCATCCGCGTGAACAGGACAACACACAGAAACAGCACAACGACCGCGGCCACGAGTCCTGCGATGATTCGTCTGGCCCTCTGCGCCGGCGTGACGCGGGGCCTGTCATGATAGATAACGTCTCTCATGATTGACAACCCCCTTCAAGGTCAGACTGCTCCGAGAATGCCGATCAGCGGAATCATCGTGCTCAGAAGAACGATGCCGACCGCGATGGTCAGGAAAGCAGAAATGACCGGCTCGATGGAATCGATCAGACTGTCAACCGCTTCATCCGCCTCAAGAGAGAAGGAATTCGCAAGCTTTCCGAGCATCTGCTCCGTCTGGCCGGCTTTGACGGCAGACATGAACAGTCTCGCATAGAGCGGTTCAAACAGTCCCTTGTCATAGATCGCACGGGAGAGGCCGACATTGTCTTCCTTCATATGCGTGCGCACCGCGTCAACCTTCGCCTTGGTCTGCGGATCGGAGACCAGTTCCTCCGCGGCGGTGATGGAAGTATCCACGTCCGCGCCGCTGGCTACGAACAGGTGAAGAACCTGGGTAAAATGCGCCAGGGAAAGCTTCCGGATCGCGTCCTTCGCCGGACCGAACTTTGAAAGAATCCCGACGGAAGAAAGATTGTCCGTCCCGTTGCCCTTAACGGTCCTGGCAGTCAGAAGAAGGAATACACCGAACACAATCGCAAGGATCAGGGCGACAACGCCGACAACATACGCGACCCTGAGATAGACATAGGCGGAAGTGGTAAGGCCGCCTGCAAGGGAACGGTACACATTCGTAAAGACGGGAAGAACCCTGACCAGAAGCAGAACCAGAATCGCCGCAGTCAGAATCAGAAGGATCATCGGATAGTTCACCGCGCTCTTCATCTTCCGCGCAAGACGGTCCCTGCTCTCATAATAATCCGCAAGGCTCTTCAGCACTCCCTCGCTCTTGCCGGTCTTTTCGCCGGCCGCGAGCATCTTACATGCGTGGGTCGGGAAATACCCGCTCTCGAGCATGGCTGCCGACAGCTGCGGCTGTCCGGTCAGCATGCGGTTCTGCACCGCCTTCGCGGCATCGCGAAAGTCATTCGCAGCGGCGTCATCCGCAAGAAGGCCGACCGACTCCTCCGCATCGATTCCAGCGGAGATCAGCATGGACATATTCCGGCAGAATATGCTCACAGCCAGATTTCCAAGTTCTTTCACTGCCATCTTCTCTCATCCTCCATCCTTAACGAATCCGTATTCGCGAGGTGTTCACACATCAATATTCATTTTATCACAATCAGATCGCACTGTCACGGTCGGATCCAAATTCTGTCTGTATCACAATCAGATCGCACTGTCACGGTCGGATCCAAATTCTGTCTGCGGGCGGGCTCACGCGCAACCAAACCCTGCTTCCGCCGGGCGGGCTGCTGGTTCAGACATCAGCGCCCTGCGTATTCAGCGGACGACCCTGGAACGGTAACCGAGACTTTCGGCGCCATAAACGAACATCGCGTCACCGAACGAGAAAAAGCGGTAGCGCTCTTTTACCGCTTCCTCATAAGCCGCCAGCACCTTATCCCTCCCCGCATAAGCGCTCACCAGCATGATCAGGGTGGACTCGGGAAGGTGGAAATTCGTGATCAGACCATCCATGACGCGGAACCGGTAACCGGGGTAGATGAAAATGGAGGTGTCCATCTCTCCGCTTCTCACCGTCCCGTCTTCCTCCGCCATCGATTCGAGCGTTCTGCAGCTTGTCGTCCCGACCGCGATCACCCTGCCGCCTGACGCGTGCGTTTCATTGATCAGACGCGCCGTGCTCACGGGAATGATGCAGTGTTCTGTGTGCATGTGATGCTGAGTAATCTCTTCTGTCTTCACCGGCCGGAACGTCCCCAGGCCGACATGCAGCGTAAGCGGAGCGATCTTCACGCCTTTTGCGCGGATCTTCTCCAGCAGATCCTGTGTAAAGTGAAGCCCGGCGGTCGGCGCCGCTGCAGAACCGTCGTACTTTGCATATACCGTGTTGTAGCGGGACCGGTCCTGAAGTTTATGCGTAATATAGGGAGGGAGGGGCATCTCCCCAAGCCGGTCGAGGATCTCCTCGAATACCCCTTCGTATTCAAACCGCACATAGCGGTTTCCCTCTTCAACGATGTCCGTGACTTCACCGGTCAGAAGGCCTCCTCCGAACACAATCCTCGTGCCCGGCCTTGCCTTCTTCCCGGGCCGGACCAGCGTCTCCCAGACTGCCTCCCTTCCCTTGACCCGGTTCAGGAGCAATACCTCGACCGCCGCGCCGGTTTCTTCCTTCTCTCCGATCAGCCTGGCGGGGATGACCTTCGTATTGTTGATCACCAGCGTATCACCCGGATTCAGGTACTCTATCACATCATGAAAATGCCGGTGCAATACCGCCCCGGTCTTTGCGTCCAGGCACATCAGTCTTGAGGCGGACCGGTCCGCCAGAGGATCCTGCGCGATCAGTTCTTTTGGAAGATCATAGTAAAAATCAGATGTTTTCATGTCACTCCTCTATAAACAACAAACAACAGTCTGTTTCTGACAATATCCGTTCGGATTCAGGTCCCGTAATCGAAACTGCTTCGCCCCTCAAGACTCAACCTTTCGAACGGGATCCGGCTCCTTAAGGCACTGTCCGGAAACCACCTGCGCAAAAAGCACACAGGTGTTGCCGGACAGTTCTAAACATCGAAAGAGGACAGCATAACGCGTCCTCTTCCACTCTTTTTAAAGCCCGAAGTGCCGGTGCCCCGCCTTTTGACTCCTAGCGTAAAGCCAGGTGGGTAACCGCAGCATACGTCTCTGTCTTCCGTTCGAAGACGGCCTGACATCGATCGCAGCAATCTGGGGAACCCGTTCAAGTCGATGTAGGTTCAAAAATAAACAGAACTGTCGCACACCCCAGGCAGCAATTTTATATTCTTGTTTTGACAAGTCTATTATGCCATTATTACTCTCTTAAGTCAATATCCAATGTTCTGTGAAGCACCTTCAAAATCTTCGAGACGGCGGAATCGATTATGTCAGGCGTCAATGCTTCCTCCTGCGGTGTGAACGTCACGGTAAACGCCATGGATCGTCTGTCCTTCGGGATCGGAATTCCCTCATAGATATCGAACAGGGAGACATCGCTCACATACTTGCTGGCAGAGCGGATCGCCTCTTCCACCTGCGCGCAGGTGATACTCTTGCTCATCACAAGGGCGAGGTCTCTCTTTTCCACCGGGAACTTCGGAATCGGTGTGAACCGGACATGGCTGTCATAGTATTTCTCCAGAAGGCTCAGATCGATCTCCAGAAGGTAAGCCTTCGTCCTGAGGTTAAAGGTCTTCATCACTTCATAGCGTACGGTCCCAAGGTATCCGACCCTCTCTCCCTCCAGGACAATCTCCGCGCACTGATATGGGTGCAGGAACGGTTTCGTCAGGGCCTGGTACGTAAAATGAACCCGCAGGAACCGGGCAACCGTATCCGCGATTCCTTTCAATGTGAAGAAGCTTTCATTCGGCCCCCAGATTCCGGCGCAGAGCGTTTCCTTCTCTTCCGGATAGTCTGACAACGGAAGGGACCTGGCTTCAAAGCGGCTTGCTATCTCGAAAAGTCTTCCTTCAATGATCCCGGCTTTTTCATTTCGCTCGATCGCGCGCATCATGCTCGGAGCCAGCGTTGTGCGAAGGATGGACAGATCTTCATTGATCGGATTCAGGATGCGGATCGCTTCCCGCTCCGGCGCATCCTCATCATACAGCATCAGATCCAGATCTGCCGGGCTGTAGAAGGAATAATGCATTGCCTCGTACAGTCCCTCGGCACACAGCCTTTCCTTCAGGGCCTTGACCGTCTTCTGCTTCAGAGTCAGTCCGCCGGCCGTCACGGCGGCAGTTGCAAGCATGGTGGGACGGATGTGGTCATAGCCATACATCCGGATGACCTCCTCGGAGATATCCGGATCATTTTCAATATCCGTACGGAATGCCGGGACCATCAGATGGAGGGCATCCCCGTCCGCCTCCGGCTCAAATCCGAGATTGCTAAGGATCCGGAGAATCTCCCCGGTCGGAACCTGGATTCCGAGTACCGCATTGACCTTCCGGATCGAGACAGTCAGGGGAGAAGGCTCTACAGAGTTTCCGGTATTCGTATCACAATGCGTCCTGGCGACCTTTCCGCAGCCAAGCTCCTCAGTCAGGTGAAGCGCGCGCTTCATTGCCATAACGGTCGTATATTCATCCACACCCTTCTCAAACCGCGCGCTGGCGTCGGTACGTTTTCCAAGCGCCCTGCTGGTGTGCCGGATATTGTCACGCATGAACTTCGCAGACTCGTACAGGACCGCGCCTGTCGTATCCCGGATCTCGGAATTCAGACCCCCCATGACGCCCGCAAGCGCGACAGGGCCCTCCGCGTCGCAGATGCACAACGTGTTCTCACCACAGACATATTCCTGCTCATCCAGCGTCGTGATCACTTCCCCCTTTTTCGCGCGGCGGACCACAATCCGTCCTCCGCGGATAAAGTCTTCGTCAAATGCATGCATGGGCTGCCCGAGCTCCAGAAGCACATAGTTCGTGATATCGACGATATTCGATATGGAATTCATCCCGGCCAGCGCCAGCCTTCTGCGCATCCAGGCGGGAGAAGGCGCAATCCTGACATCATAGACATAATGCCCGATATAACGCGGGCACAGATCCGCATCTTCCACCGTGACGCTGAAGCCTTCCTTCTCCACTTCTGTCGGATGGTATTCCAGCGAAGGCTCCTTCAGCTTTTTGCCAAGAACTGCCGCAACCTCGCGCGCGATGCCGAAGATGCTCTGGCAGTCAGGACGGTTCGCCGTGACCGCAATGTCAAACAGCCAGTCATCCAGACCGACGATCGGCTTGATGTCCGCGCCGACGCTCGCATCGTCAGGCAGCTCGAGAAGGCCGTTGTACCCGGCTCCGGGATACAGGTCTTCATTCAGCCCAAGCTCTGTCCCGGAACACAGCATTCCATAAGAATCATATCCGCGCAGTTTCCCCTTCCTGATCTTCATCACGCCTTCCACGGTGACATGATCCTTTGCGGTCTGATAGACCGTAGCCCCGACAAGGGCAAGGGGGAACTTCTTTCCCGCCGCGACGTTGTCCGCACCGCAGCACACCTGGAAGATACCGTGCTCTCCCGCGTTGACGGTTGTCACATGCAGATGGGTATCCGGCACCGGCTCGCAGGTTTCGACCAGACCGACAACGACCCCGCTGATGTCCTCGCCTGCCTGGTGCAGCTCTTCCACTTCAAATCCGCAGGAAAACAGCTTCTCCTGAAGCTCCTGCGGCGTCACATCGATTTCAACATATTCTTTCAGCCAGCTTAATGGTGCTAACATGGTTTCCTCCGTATTTCCCTTCTCTCAGGACCTGTCACTGATCTGGTTCAATACCCTCAGATCCGACTCAAAGAGCTGCTTGATATTATTGATGCCGTATTTGAGCATGGCGACGCGCTCGATGCCGATTCCGAATGCAAGTCCGGAATAGACATCCGGGTCGATCCCGCAGTTCTCAAGGACTTTGCGATTGACGATACCGGCACCCAGAACTTCGATCCATCCGGTATGCTTGCAGAAGGAGCATCCCTTGCCCCCGCATTCAAAACAGCTCACATCGACCTCCACCGAAGGTTCGGTGAATGGAAAATAAGAGGGACGAAGCCTGGTGTGCGTCTGGGGGCCGAAGACCTTCTTCACAAAGACATCCAGCATGCCCTGCAGGTCGCCGAGCGTGATGCCCTGATCGACTACCAGACCCTCCATCTGGGAAAACATCGGACTGTGCGTCGCATCGTCATCCGAGCGGAATACCTTGCCCGGGCTGAGAATCTTGATCGGCGGCTTTTTCGTTTCCATGACATGAATCTGGGCTGAAGAGGTCTGTGTGCGAAGCACGAAGTCCGGCGCGAGATAGAACGTATCCTGCATGTCCCTGGCCGGATGATCCTTCGGTGTATTCAGCGCGGTGAAATTGTAATAATCATTTTCCACCTCGGTCCCTTCATAGATCTCAAATCCCATGCCCGAAAAGACTTCAATCAGCTGGTTGCGGACCTGCGTCACCGGATGAAGGTTGCCGGTTTTGCGGCTGTGGGAAGGAAGGGTGATATCGATCTTTTCATTTTCATAGATCCTGTCAAGCTCCTTCCTGCGCATCTGCTCATCCAGCGAATTGAAATAGTTCATCGCCCAGTTCTTCAGCTCATTGACGTTCTTTCCAAATTCCGCTCTCTGAGAAGGGTCGACCTCCTTCATGTACTTCATCAGCTGGCCGACCTTTCCGGTCTTGTCCAGAAAAGACTTTCTGAGTTCATAGACCGTCCTTGAATCGGAAAGCCCGCTGGACTCCGCCCGGATCGCATCTCTGACAGAGGCGATTTTCTTTTGCAGTTCTTCCAGATTTGTCATTTGCTTCCTCTTTTCTTTCTCCACATGATTGCATGATTGCAATGTCTTCCGCCCGGCTGTGGCAATGGCGCAAAGAGCTCCTTTTGCGCGGCCTGATCGCTGAAACGATCCCTCTTTCCCTGAATCGTTACGAAGATCCGAAAAGACCCGTCCCGGATCCTGCTCCGGGACGGGTCTTTGGACACGCTCACAGCTGTTTGACATGTTATAGAAAACGGCAGTCCATCGCGTTTTCTATGAGCCTCCGGCAGGATGCGCAGGAATCTGACAGGGTCTTATACCGCTTTCGCGGCGCAGATCCTGCGCGGTAAA
>CACXFW010000008.1 GCA_902767065.1 uncultured Lachnospiraceae bacterium
TATCTGACGCGTCAGGCTTGCCTGTAAGCGGCAGTACAAAGCTCAGATCTGGCCCGTGGAGCGGGAACTTCCCCACAACCGGGAACAGCAAGCTGCGAAGCAGCGACGGATGCGCGTCAGCGCAGACGGTTCACGGTCTGTGGGGAAGGAGCCGTGAATAGTAACAACATTTCTCCCTGTCCCGGCTGCGTTACAGGTCACACCCCGGCCAGCTCCACCGCCCGAGCCTGTGGACCGCCCCACAGGCACAGGACGGCGAGGCATGAAGTGCGGGGTTTCCGAATCGGAGCAGGCGCAGACAAAAAAAGAACCGGCTGAAGATTCTCTCTTCAGACCGGTCCCGGTCTATCCTTCTATGATGCTAAGCCAGTTTCCTTTTCCTCCGGCACCGGCAAGTGCCGGGGAGCAGGGCTTTTGGCCTTTCTGACAATTATTGCAATTGCACTCTTCCATCAGGTTTGTTCCTATTCACGGCCCTTTCCCCACAGACCGTGAACCGTCTGCACTGACGCGTCAGATACAAAGACTCAGATCAGCCGTGAATAGGAACTAAGATTTCACTCTGTGCCTCAGTCATTTGCCCATTTCCGGATCAATACGGGCCAGATCGCTACTACGAAAAACCAGAGAATAAAGCGGGAAATCAGATTGCCCCAGTGACCGCCGAATGCCGCCACACAGGTTGCCGGCGCCAGGTAGGTCTTCCATGAAAACGCAATCAGGAATCCGGCAAATCCCAGCATCGGCAGATTCTTCGCTCCCACCGGGATCTCATAATGAATATAATGCCGCTCGATGAAGCTTCCCAGCAAAAGTCCAAGGAACGCGCCGCTGGCTTTGAAGAAGTCATTCATCATTTTGTCCGGATCCACAACAAGGACGCCATCCACATAATCCATCGGATACGGCTTCATCACGACAAAGATCAGGGCTCCGATGGTCGCGATGATGCCGATCACAGTGAGAATATCCAGCTTCCTGTCATCTCCGTCGATCTTCCTCTGGCAGATCCCGACCACAAGGATAATCAACACTGTTTCCGTAAAGCCGACAATCACGTCCTGGGGAGTATGTACGCCGAGATAATTCCTGGAAAAGCCGGTCAGCGCGATCAGGATTCCGCAGATGACCGCCAGCCATGTCCGCTTTTTTCTCTGCCACGCGAAGGTCGTTCCGTAAACAGCTGTTGCGCTCATGGTGTGTCCGCTGGGGAAAGAATACCCGGTCGCAGCCACCTTCGAATCTCCAGCCGGCTCTATGAGATCCGAACGGATCCATGGCCTGTAAGCGCAGACCGTCAGCTTGACGAGTCCGTTTATCAGTTCGCCGATCCCGAGCGTTACCAGAAAGCGGTATCCCCATTTTCTGCTTACGCACCAGAATACAAAAAACGGCAGGAACGGCATGATTTCCACCGCAATCTTTGAAATCGCATTGAAAAACTCATTCAATGCTCCCCCCGTCGCGTTCCTCAGGTCCTGCAGAAAAAGTAAATACTGAATATCCATCTGGTTCTTATTCTCCTTTCTGAATGATACTGTCGTCTGAAATGAATGATACTGTTGTCTGAAATAGCATCCAAAAATGTGAAGATCCCGGGATTCATTCGCACGGCAGTACCAGGCCGAACTGTCTCCTGCATTCGTCCATCTGCCGCATGATCTCAAGCGTCTCCTCATGCGGCATCTCCGGGCATTCAACCTTTCCCTCTTCGATCGCCGTCAGGGCTGCACGCACCTCGTACTCATATCCGGTAATCTGCTTCGGAACCGGAATGGAGGAGACAAGAGAGCTGCCATTTCCTTCCTGTCTGTACACCCTGATCTCCTGCGGGTTGTTGATATTTAAGACCTCGATATATCCCTTCGTCCCGCAGATGCAGCCGGTACGGTTCGACTGATCTGTCATGGATGCATACAGGGTCGCCATACAGCCATTCTCATATTCAATGAAGATATGATCCTTTGCGTCAACGCCCGTCTCATACATCACACAGCCTGCCACGATCCGCCGGATCCTGTTTCCCATCACCATTGACGCGAAGTTCAGAGGGTAAACCCCGACATCCAATAGCGCTCCCCCCGCAAGGGAAGGATTCACGGAGCGTTCCTGGTGGGTGATGAAATAATCCAGATTCGCGCTGACAACCTCTATCTTTCCGATCACTCCCTCCTGAATCAGATCGTCAATCATCCTTCGCGCAGGCTGGTACCTTGTCCAGATTGCCTCCGCCAAAAGCAGCCCCTTCTCCCTGGCCAGGGCGATCATCTCCCCCGCCTGCTTCTCATTTACCGCAAAAGCCTTCTCACATAGCACATGCTTTCCCGCGTTCAGACATGCAATAGTCCAGGTGTGGTGCAGGGAATGGGGGGTTGCGACGTACACCAGATCCACCTTCGGATCCGCCAGCATCTCTTCATAGCTGCCATAAGCCTTCTCAAAGCCATGGTCCGCAGCAAACTTCTGAGCTTTCTCAAAGCTTCTGGAAGCGACGGCGTACGCATGAACCTCATCCCTCATTCCTGCCAGCGTTTTCGCCATCAGATCGGCAATCCATCCCGCACCCAGTATCGCAAAATTCCTCATTCACAATCCCCCCATTCCGTTTCCGGCATGCCAACAGCAAAAACACGATGACAACTCAGCAAGGATCTGTGGCCTTGTCCGCACGCGTCCTTCACAGGCAGACCTCGCAGCCGGACCCGCCGCTGTTCTTTACCCGGTAGAGCGCCGCGTCCGCTGCCTTGAACCGCTTGTCATAATCCTTGATCAGGACTCCATAGGCTGCGCCGCAGCTTAGCTGAACCGGCGGAATGCCGTCCTGCGAGGCGGACAGGCTCTTGTTGATCGAATCCACCTTTTTGCGGATCAGGTCTGCAGAGCCCGGATCCGTGTGAACCATGATCACTGCAAATTCGTCTCCGCCGATCCGGCACACATAGTCCTGCGAACGGAACGCATTGCTGATCGTTCTTGCCACCCGTGCCAGAACCATGTCACCCATTTTATGTCCATAGGTATCATTGATTGGTTTAAATCTGTCCAGGTCAAACAAAATCAAAGCCGCACTGTCCCAGTCCGTGTTTTTACAGATAAAATCATACCCGTTCCGGTTATACACCTCTGTCAGCTTGTCATGGGTAGCCTCAAAGGCAAGCTGCTCTTTCCGCTCTCTGTTCGCTTCGAACATCAGATTATAGGTCTTGGCAAGGACCTGGAATTCTTTTGACCCTTTGATCGGGAGTGGTTTCTCTGCCCGGATATAGATGATCGACTGCAGGAGCGGATTGACCATCAGCATCAGCGTGACCAGAAGCATCAGAATCGTGATGGCAATCGTGATAATGATCAGGATCCTCTGACGGGACAGAAGACTCTCCAGCCGGTCCGCCGTCTCCTTCTGCTGTTCTCCGACCTCTTTGGCAAGATCGTCCAGGCACTCCTGCACTTTCCGGCTGATCGCGTCCTTCTTATCATGATAGATGTCATCAAACACCATGGATCTGGCCATGGCATCCTTCTCCACCAAAGGCAGCGCAGCATCTTCCCTCTTAAGCTCTGTCTGCCGTATCACCTCCGGGAAGTCCTCTATGTCGTATCCGCACGCTTCGATCTTCAGCCGCATGGAATAGTATTCCCGGTCCATCAGGGCAACGGATTCGCTCATCGCCGATACCAGATTCTGATATGCCGGCGTCTCACCCACGAAATCATGAATGCTCGAAACCGCCCTGTCCCGATGCTTTGTCTCATTGGCCTCCTTAAAATAGGCATCCAGATACTCTCTCTTCCCGGTCTCGGCAAAGCAGCGTACCTGCTCCGTAAGAATATCCGAACCGGTCTGCAGCTCCGACGCGTCCTTCTGCCACTGAATATAATGATCTGTCGAAATCTGCATCTCAGAGTAGCCGGTTGTCGCACGATAGGTTGCAACAATCAGCAAAGCAGAGATGACGAGCGTGATGGCCGCCATCAGGATATTTGCATATTTTGCTGAGATTCCGTGTCTGCCTGGTTTCATTTCTTATCGTCAGCCCTTTCCCTGTAGTGTCCTCTAACCATGACGGAATCAGTATAACGCAACTGCCTGCATTATTCCACCCGAAGCCGGCGGAAGGGTGGCCTGTAACCCCGAAAAGCTTAAGGCTGTCTCTTCTCATTGTTCCTGATCAAGCACATCCAGCGCCTGGGCGACTGCATCCTCAAGCTCCTCCTCCGGAACCTCGGTTCCGTCGATCACGAGGCTTCCATCCTTCTGGGTAGCGTTTTCCAGGCTGTTCATCAGCTTCTCAACATCATATCCGCCATCTTCCCCCTTCAGGGAATTCACGACAGTTGCAAGAATGCCGTCCCGGCTTGCGATCCTGTCAAGAATCATAGCGCCCAGGCCGCCCTTCGCGAAGAAATCGGACAGTTTGTCTTTCAGCGCTTCCGGATCACTGAACATCTGCACAAGAGTGCCAAGATCCGCTTCCGCTCCATCGCCTGCAATCCTTCCAAGAACGATGCCAATCGCATCCTCCAGTCTTCCTTCTTCGATTCCGAGTCCGCTGAGCACAGTGCCAAGCAGAGCATTGGATTCGATCTGTTCGCCAAGAGAAGAAAGAAGATCATCAAGGCTTCCGGCTTCTCCTCCAAGGGAAGAAAGCAGGCCGTCAAGGCTTCCGTCTTCGACTCCAAGGGATGAAAGAAGGCCATCAAGGCTTCCGTCTTCCCCTCCAAGAGAAGAAAGAAGACCATCAACGCTTCCGTCTTCGACTCCAAGGGATGAAAGAAGACCGTCAACGCTTCCGTCTTCACTTCCCAGAGA
>CACXFW010000009.1 GCA_902767065.1 uncultured Lachnospiraceae bacterium
AAGTATCGATTCCGATCATGCCGGCATTTATCAAGCTGGACCTTTCCGACCTTCCGTCACTGATTGGATGCTTCGCAATGGGCCCGCTGTGGGGCGTGGCAATCGCAGGAATCAAGAACCTGATTCATGTACTGGTCTCGCAGTCGGGCGGAATCGGAGAGCTGGCGAATTTCCTGCTGAATGCCGCCTTTGTTCTGACGGCAGGCCTGATCTACAGTCGGAACCGGACGAAGAAGGGGGCTTTGATCGGATCCCTGACCGGAGCCGTTGTCATGGCGCTGATCAGTGTGCCGGTCAACTATTTTATCGTTTACCCGTTCTATACGGCATTTATGCCGATGGATGCGATCATCAAGGCGTATCAGGTCATCTATCCCGGTATTCAGGACGGGAATCTGCTCCAGTGCCTGCTGATCTTCAACCTTCCCTTTACCTTTGTGAAGGCAATGCTGTCGGTCGTGATCGTCATGCTGATCTACAAGAGAATCTCGCCGCTGATCCGCGGCACGTCACGCTGACGGTGGAAATATGCCGTGAATAATGATAAAATGAATCGGCACTCCGGTTCGGAGTGCTGAAATCATGTATTGAATACCACTGTTCTGCCGGTGCGGGATCTGAACGAATCCCTCATTCAGCCGGCGGCAGATCCGGGTGAAGGAACCCGGGCCTGCGGCAGCGGGCCGCAGAAGGATATGGACTCTATGAAGAAAGATTGTACCATCAGAAGGCGGACGTTTGATCCGGCTGCCGTGATACTGCTGATCTGTCTCGTTCTGGGCATGTGCGCAGGCTGCGGCAGGAATCAGGTATCCACAAAAAACACGGATGCGGGCTATGCTGCGTGTGAGGCATCCGATTTCCGCGGGGCGGAGACGCTGTTTCGTGATGCTGCCTCGCAGGGAGAAGAGCCGGTGCAGGCATATCGCGGGCTTGGGATCGCGCTGATGGGACAGGCCAGGTATGCGGAGGCGCTGGAGGCTTTTGACCAGGCGATCGCCTGTACGGATGACAGGATGCCGGAGACAGTGGCGGATCTTCTTCAGTACCGGATTACCTGCCAGTACCGTATGAGGGATTACGAAGGGTGCGTTGCAACGGGAAATGAACTGACCGCCATGGATGACAGGATGGTGATGGCCTACTATTACATCGGCGCAGCCCGTCTGAACATGGGAAACCAGGATGAAGCGAAGGCAAACTTCGATTACGCGGTGTCCCTGCAGCCGGAGAATTACAAGCTGTATCTGGACATTTACAGCGTCTATGAGGATGCAAAGCTGTCGGGCATAGGGGATGAGTATCTGCAGACGGCGCTCGGGATCGCGCCGAAGACGACGGAAGACCACTACAATGTCGGAAGGATCTATTTCTATCTTGAGGAATACGACGAGGCTGCTTCCGCCCTGATCATACCCGTTCAGGAAAAGTTCGGGCCGGCACTTTCCCTGATGGGGCAGATCTATCTGGCACGAAAAGACTATGATAACGCAAGGGCGGTCTATACGCAGATTCTTGATCAGGACAGCGAGAACAAGGATGCGTATAACGGGCTGGCCCTGTGTGCGCTTGCCGTGGATGACCCGGACACAGCGCTGGACTATATCACGAAGGGACTGGGACTGAGCGGAGAAGAGGGGAAGCAGGAGCTGTATTTCAATGAGATCACTGCGTATGAGAAGAAGCTTGATTTCCTGACTGCAAGGGATAAGTGCAGAACCTATGTGGAGATGTATCCGACAGATGAGGATGGCATCAAGGAGCTGAAGTTCCTGAATACAAGAGGATGAGAGGCCGGCTGAACATGAAAAACACCCCGCTGCATAGAGCGGGGTATCTGTTCAATCAGGTCTCTTATATAGTCGGATTATATATAAAAGAATCAGGCATGGCCGGATCAGAGCTTGACTACGTTGGACGCCTGCATGCCGCGCTGACCTTCCGTCAGATCGTACTCGACAGCCTGGCCTTCATCGAGCGTCTTAAAGCCTTCTCCCTGAATCGCGGAGTAATGAACAAACACGTCCTTGCCATCCTCGCCGGTGATAAAGCCATAACCTTTTTCTGCGTTGAACCACTTTACTGTACCCTTCATTACGGGACCTCCACTCCATAGATAAAAACTGCTGACTGAACCGAAACGGTTCAATCCGGATTGCGGTGTTTATTATAGCCCGCATTTGTAGAGTATGTCAATCGTTAAATGTTTCAATCTTATTCTAATTTCACGAATGAGCAAAGTTTAAATGTGCATCCCTTGTGCATTTTTTGAGTATCAGCATACCGGATTGACAGGTAAATATGCCGATGAGGAATGCGAATTCACGGGAATCCGCGCGACGAAGTATTGAATTCAGGTAACTATTCAGAACCCCTATTGCTCAGAACACTTCGTGTTCTTCGCTGTGGGCGGACAGAGCGGTTTCACCGCTTGTCCGCCCCCCTGGAACCGCTCAGATCCGTCAGATAAGCAAGCTTATCTGACTGGATCATGAGCAATTCCAGGAGGTGCTGAATAATTACAAG
>CACXFW010000010.1 GCA_902767065.1 uncultured Lachnospiraceae bacterium
ATGGACAGGTAAGCATTCAGCGGTTCATCCAGCACATCCTGCTTATTCCCGAAGCCTCCGCCGATGTAAGGCTTGATGACACGGACCTTTCCCACCGGCCATCCCAGAGCCTGCGCGATGACACGGCGCATAATATGCGGGATCTGCGTAGACGCGACGACCGTCACCTTTCCGTTCGTATCAACATACGCCCAGCTGGTGCAGACCTCAATATGGCAGTGGGAAATCCGGGGCGTACGGTAGGTATCGCTCACCTCGATCAGATTCTCCTCCCCATATTCGGCGACCGCCCTCTCCTTTGCCTTGTCATAATCAAAGTCCGGAGACGTCTTCATGGAAGAATGGACAAAGATATTATCCTTGCGGATGTCCGGATGCAGAGGCGTCGCCCCGAGGGCAAGCGCTTCCTCAACCGTCACGATCGGTTCATACTCCTCATATTCCACCTTGATCAGCCGCTCCGCCCTCTGTGCAGCGACATTGTCCACCGCCACGATCGCCGCAATCTCATCGCCCCACTGGCGCACCCGCGTATTGAGCAGTTTGCGGTCCGGCACATCCTGATGAGCGGCTTCCACCGACCAGGGGTGTCCGGCGGTCGGAAACTGAATATCCGGGACATCAAAGCAGGTTACGATCCTGACAACCCCGGGCACCTTTTGGGCCTCGCTCGTGTCGATTGACTTAACGACGCCGTTGGCAATCGTGGAACGGACGACCTTCGCCCAGAGCGCATCCTTCGGGATGAGGTCATTCGTATACTTTGCCTCACCTGTAACCTTGCCGCGGGCATCAACCCTTGTTATGCTCTTTCCTACCGTTTCCATAAGCATGATTCCTTTCCTGAATCACCGTTCATCCACCGCCTGGCGCGCGGCAAACCCAACCAGTTCCTGTACCACTGCCCCGCCGATTGCACGCGCCTTATCCGAGATCGTGAAGCAGTTCTCCCGCTCAGACTGTCTCGGGTCGATGTCTGCAATCTTGAATCCCTCTGTCACATGGAAACCATCCCGGATCAGTCCCCTGACAAGTCCGGTAAATGGCGCACGGACCTTGCAGGTATCCTTCCCGTCCTTCTCCCCGATCACGCAGATGGTCTGCCCCTCCTCAGCCAGGTCGCCGATATCGACAAGCGCGTGAAGCACCCCGTCCGCCGGGCTGTGAATCACGCGATCCTCTGCGTGTCCCCCGATCAGGCCCGGAACACCGGTATTTTGAAGGGCGCACCCCTTTTCGTAAGGTCTTGCCAGGGTATGCCCGCGCATCGTCTCAATGACGACATCACAGTCTTCACCGGCAGTAAATCCGGGGCCGAGCGCGATCACGAACGGCGCCATGTCCTTCGTCGTCCCAATGTTTTTCTTTGCGAGAATTGCGTCCACGACGGCAGTCAGGAAGAGATGCCTCCCACCGCCTGCCAGAGTCGTAAGGCCGGTATCCCATTCGCTGTACTTTCCTCCCGTTTCAAGAATCCCGCGGATCGCATGTCCTTCAGGATCCGCCATGATCGCAATCTGGTCCTGAAACAGAAGGTACTGTGCCTGGTCCAGGTTCTCAGCCAGGCTCACCGTCAGGTCCTCGACCGACGCGGATCCCTCGTAGACCGCTTCCGACAGCGCCACACTCCTGCGGATCGCGCTCGGATGATCGCTCTCCAGAATCAGAACCGGAAATCCCGCGCGCCTGAGCGCCCAGACTGTCCCGGTGGCGATGTCTCCGCCTCCGCGCACGATGACCAATTGATCTGTTACCATAGTCTCCTCCCGCGAAAAACCGCATCGTCAAAAATACTCCGGCAGGCCTCTCCTGACATACTGTCCCTGATTCTCACACACCACCTGTCCGTCACGGGCGACGAGCGTTCCTCTGAGATACACCTCATCGATCGTACCATTCAGCACCATTCCCTCCAGCGGAGCATAGTCACACCGGGACAGATGTGTCTTCGCGCTCACCGTATGGCTCTTCGAGGGATCAAGGATCACGATATCCGCGTCCGACCCGGCTTCCAGGATGCCCTTCTTCGGGAACATCCCATAGAGTCTGGCCGGATTCTCACTCAGCACCTCGCACATTTTTTCCAGGGAAATGCGTCCTTTCGCGACTCCCTCCGAGAAAAGGACCTCCCCTCTGGTCTGGGCGCCCGGCATCCCGCCCGGGATCTTCCGAAAGTCCTCCCGGCCCAGAGCCTTCTGCTTCAGGGTAAAGGAGCAGTGATCCGTGGAAACCGTCTGGATCTCTCCGTCCCGGATCGCGTTCCACAGCGCCTCCTGATCAGACTTTTTCCTCAGAGGCGGCGCGCAGACATACCTGGAAGCCTCCTCAAAAGGTTCCCTCTCATAGAGAGAATCATCCATCACCAGGTACTGCGGGCAGGTCTCCGCATAGACTTTCTGCCCGCGCCGTCTGGCTGCCCGGATCTCCTCAAGTCCTTCCTCACAGGTGAGGTGGACGTCAATTACCGGCTCATCGGCAACCTGGGCCAGATGGCAGTACCGCCCGATCGCCTCCGCCTCCGCCGCGGCCGGCCTTGTCAGATAGTGAGAGCTTACGGCGCGCCGCTTCACACTGTCCGCGGCATACTCTTCCCGCAGCGCATCGATCATTCCACTGTTCTCGCAATGGCACCCCGTTGTCGTCCCGCACTCTTTCAGCCTCTGAAGGACCTTCAGGATCGCAGCGTCATCGATCTGCGTATCGTACGTCATATAGATCTTAAATGTACTCGCCCCGCGCTCGATCATTTCCGGGATCTGGCCGCTGACGGTATCGTTCCATTCCGTGATCGTCTGATGGAATCCATAATCACACGAGCAGCCCGCCTTCGCCTTCTCAAACCAGTTGTCCAGCCCTTCGTTCAGCGTCTCTCCCGGATAAGCCGTCGCAAAATCCACAATCGTCGTCGTGCCGCCGGCAGCCTCCGCTTTCGTCCCGGAGGCAAAGTCATCGACGGTGACAGTTCCCGCCACATGCAGGTCAAAATGGGTATGCGCATCGATAAACCCCGGAAATACCAGCTTTCCGGACGCATCGACCACCCGGCATCCCTCAGACGGATCGATCCTCTCATCGATTCTTTTGATCTTTTCCCCCTCGATCAGAAGATCGGCCTTCCTGCTTCCCCGGGGAGAGACAATGGTTCCATTCTTTATCAGGATCATAAACAATCTCCTCTTCCTTACCGTTACAGTTCACTGCCCGACGAGCGGGCCTGTCCAGAAATCACTGATCCATTGCTGCAATCAGTTTATCATCCGCTTTTCTTATTTGCAACATGTACGGAAATCAGCTCCTTTAAGGCATGCTGTTGGGGAAAATGGCGAAACAGGTCTTGTTCCCTTTGGGATCCTGTTGTAAAATCTGAGTATTCATTCGCAGAATATTTATGGAAAGTAAACGAAATTGGTAATTATTCAGCACCTCCTGGAATTGCTCATGATCCAGTCAGATAAGCTTGCTTATCTGACGGATCTGAGCGGTTCCAGGG
>CACXFW010000011.1 GCA_902767065.1 uncultured Lachnospiraceae bacterium
ATTTTATCAATTTGACCGCATATGAGTCAAAGATTATAATCGGGATTATCACACTGTGAGTTACTATTCACAGGCAGACAAGGCCTGCGAAGCAGGAACCACTGTGAATCTATCACAGGTTACAGGCCACAGGGCGGCGGGGGCGTAAACTGCAGCCTGGGAAGAACGGGATGCGCGGCGGAAGCTGACACCGGATCGATGAAGAGGCGGAGGACCGGGATGAAGGGATTGAAGATTTTATGGAGAATCATGAAGAACACAGGCGCGGATAGAATCCTCGGGGGATTTCTTCTGGCTTTTTTTGCCTGTTCCATCATCATCTGGCTGCGGGAGCCGGAGATCAAAACCCTGGGAGACGGGATCTGGTACTGCTACGCAGTCGTCACCACGATCGGGTTCGGGGATGTTCTGGTGACAACCCTGCTTTCCCGGATCATCTCCGCCATCCTGTCCGTCTATGCGGTTCTGGTGATCGCAATCATTACGGGCGTTGTGGTGAACTATTACAATGAGCTCGTAGAGCTGAGGAAGTCGGAGACCATATCGGCCGTTCTTGACCGGCTGGAGCAGCTGCCGGAGATGTCAAAGGAGGAGCTTGTGGAGCTTTCAGAGAAAGTCCATAAGCTCCGCCATCAGCGCAGGAGCGATGAGAAAGGCTGACGGATCTCTACAGGCCACCCTCCGGCCAGCCTCCTGCGACAGACACAGGGATCCTGAGTGGAGACTTTTGGGGGTCGAAACGAAGGATCCCTGTGTCTGTCGCAGGAGGCTGGCCGGGGAGTGGCCTGTAACGACAGATCTGATTTCCGTCAGGGAGCATCCTGCTGTTTTCCATGATATTGATGTTTGTTGGAATACATGGCCTGATCAGCTCTGACAAAGACATCCTTGAAACAGGTATCGCGCCCGGGTTCATAGACAGCTGCGCCTTTGGAAAGGGAAAGCATGGGCGCAGGCGTGTCCGGAGAACGGTTTGCGGCATCTACCGCGGCATCAACCTGGGCCAGAAGCTGTGTTACCTCTTCTTCGTTCTTGCCAAATGCGGCTGCCAGCAGCTCATCGCCGCCGATGCGGAAGGTATTTCTTGTGCCAAATACCGACGCGATTGCCTTCGCGGCATCGTGGATGATACGGTCTCCCCAGGTATGGCCATACCGGTCATTCGTTTTTTTCAGGAAATTGACGTCGAATACCGCCAGAGCGAAGCAGGCGGTTCCTTCTGCGATCTCTTCGTCAAGCCTTTCCTGAAGCCCTGCATAGGCAGTGGTATTGCTCACGTTGGTCAGCGCGTCCGTCACAGCCCTTCTCTGGGCATATTCCAGATACCGTTTCATTTCATCATGCATCGCGCGGACCTTTCTGCTGAGGGATTCCATATCATCTTCTCCCGGCAGATCTGTCATGACATTACGGGGCCGGTCCAGCCCGGAGAGGCTGGAGATATATCCCTGGTCGGAAATGAGCTCTTCGGTCAGCGCGTCTACGTCGTCGGCAAGGGTGGAGATTTCCTGGTTCAGCACGGTATAGCGGGACTGCAGTTTTCTGCTGATCAGGAAAAATGCCACGACGCCTGCCAGGACAAAGAGGACACTGATGATCAGGATCAGGA
This sequence comes from uncultured Lachnospiraceae bacterium, assembly GCA_902767065.1. Lineage (GTDB taxonomy): Bacteria > Bacillota > Clostridia > Lachnospirales > Lachnospiraceae > Porcincola. Next base: position 1,610 of record CACXFW010000011.1, read on the forward strand.
CGGTGTTGGAGCGGATCTGGTTTTCATACCATTCGGAATCAAAGTCAATTCCGATAATGCCGGATACATTTCCTTTGGAATCAAATACCGGACTGTAGGAACTGTAGAAATTCCCCCATTCGTCCTGCGCCGGGGCGTCGTCGACCGAGGCAGTTCCGTCCGCGGCCTTGACAAGCGCATTCGTAATCAGAACCTCTTCGCCGAATCCGGCAGGATCCTCCGGGTCGGCGTCGACCGTAAAGATATAGTTTCCTTCGCTTTCTTCCCTGACCGCGTAGATGTATTCAATATCCACATTCTGCTGAAAGACGCTGAGCGCTTCCAGGATGTTGTTGTAGACAGGAGAGCCGACGGACTGAAGGGTCAGCGAACCGAGCTCATCCCCGTCGATCAGGCCGGCCGCGGTGTTGGACAGATCCAGCATGTTCTTACGGATCAGGTTCCGGACGGTGGCGGTGGAGCGGAGTATGAGCAGTGTGCCAAGAAGAATGTTTGCTACAGCGAGCAGTACCCCGAAAATAATGACATACTGGTACGTCAGGCGGCCGGCTTTCTTTTTCTTCTTTGCCGGTGCGCTCTCCCTTTTTTCCATTGTCAGATTCCTCTCAGTGCGGCCCTGACACACTCTGGCTTCTTTCGGCAGCGTGCAGGAGCCGGAACAAAAACAGGACACGGAAGCTTCCGGCCTGCGCTGTCTGTCACAGCGCGAACCTGCGGCAGAATTCCAGACCGGTCTCATCGCGCTGCACGAAAACGATTCCTTTGTGGCCGGCTTTTTCGCGGATGTAGGAGACAACTTTTCCGGCAAGAGGGCGGTCCATTCCACGAAGCGGCTCGTCGAGGAGCAGAAGGTCGGAAGGGATGATGAGCGCTCGGATCATCACCACAAGCCGGCGCTCCACCGCATTCAGCTCACATACCGGGATACGCAGGCGGTCTCGCGGAAGAAACTTCAAAAGCTCTTCCGAGGCAACGGTTTCGGACAGGCGGGCGTTGACCATCGCCACGTTTTCGACGGCGGAGAACTGCTCGCACAGCCGGTCCTCCTGAAACACCACGCCGGCGTTGACGCTGGCATACTTGTAATCTCCGAGCAGATTCACGGATCCGCTGTCGCTCTTCTCCAGACCGAGGATCAGGCGCAGGAGCATGGTCTTGCCGCTGCCCGCCGGGCCGGTCAGAAGGAAGCAGTCATCCGAACTGATCTCCCAGTTGATGTGATTGAGCAGCATTTTTCCGGAGACGGACTTGCAGACATCCTGAAGCTGAATGGTCATTTCCGCGCACCTCCTGTCTCCTTCCGCTTTTTTCCGGAAAGCATCTTTGAGAGCGCGGGAACTCTTGCGGGCAGGATGATGTATTTCATCCTGGCGCTTTTGGGAATATGGAAAACTTCTGCCATTTCCAGCAGTTTGGGATCAACCTGAGCCATAGCAATCTCCTTTGGATGGTTTTTAAGTCCCGGCACGTGAAGGATCGGAAATATCGAAACGAGCGCGCTGCTTCGCGTTTTCTGCAGGAGCCTGAGTCGTGGATACTCTTCCTTAGAATACCATAGATAGAAGAACGTGGCAAAGTATATGCACGGAGAAAGAAGGCTGGGTTACAGGACGCACCCCGGGCAGCCCTGTGCCTGTGGCCCCCCGTGAGGAACCAAAGCCCGCTTCCGCCGGACTAACTCGTGAACTAATCCTTTTCTGATTGAAAGGCCTGGCATCAGGACTCCGTCACCGGCATAGCCGGTGACACCTCATGCCCAATGCCGGAGTATTCAGCGAACGATTCCTTCATACTCCGGCCGCTAAGTCTCCGTAAGCAGTGGATCCCGTCGACGCTCCTGCTTATGGTTCCTCACGGGGGACCACAGGCACAGGGCTGGCC
>CACXFW010000012.1 GCA_902767065.1 uncultured Lachnospiraceae bacterium
CAGCCGGTGAGAGCACTCCCTTCTCCGGGTCATGCCACCTTGCCAGAGCCTCTGCCCCGATCATTTTCCCGGTCACGGACCGGTAGAGCGGCTGAAAAAATGGCCGTATGAATCCCTTCTCCACTGCTTCATGAAAGTGATCTGTAAGATATGTTTCATCGATGCGCCCCATATGCGATACCCTCTTTCTATATGGTTCCTGCTGCGTGCATTTACACACCCGGCATTCTCACCGTATGCTGTGGCACAGGGTCGGGTCATACATATCATAGCATTCATTCTTTCATGTCTCTACAATAAATAAAGGGTGCTTTTCGCGAAAGCCAGCACCCATGTACCGATCATAACCCCGGTCTTTTGGCCTGTTTCTCTATGAACGGTATATAATGCTATCTGCCATGTTCATCTTTGCACAAACTCCATTTTCCACCTGATATATCCTCTTTCATCAATTTCATCCATACAGATATAAGCGTCATATGCCCTGCCGGTTTTTTGGGATTTCAGACCCTTTGCAAGGATTCTTCCGTCTTTTAAAAGCGCCTTTGCATTTGTCTTCGTCATCTTCGCTCCAACCGCTTTGAAAAAGCTGTCCTCCTTCCATAAAGTGAACCGGCAGCTCCTGTCAGTGCAGGAAAATCCTTTTTTGGTTTCCTGTACGGGTCTTCCGCAAACCGGGCAGGCACCGATTGACTTTATATCGTTTCCACCGGTAAAGGAAATTGCCACATTCTTTTCCCTCTTCATGATAGAGGTCAGCATCTTCTTCGTTTCTTCAAAAATGTCCCTTTCCGATTTCTTCCCGACCGAGATGTCATGCAAGTCTCTTGACAGGCTGACTGTCCTGCTTACAGACAGGTCAATTCCCAGTTCTCTCATAACCTTTACGAGATAGAATCCGTATTCGGTTGCGGCATACTCACCCTTATTGAGTGTCATGTATTTTGATTTCAGGCAGCGGTCAATTGTATCTGCCCTGGTAGCCTCCGTACAAATCGTCGCCTCAGACAGAATATCCCTCCATTCTTCATCTGTATAATCGGAATGATCGACACTGCCATCATCTTTTTTAAACGGCGCGATCATCCAGTTGTTCAGCGACTCCACCGTATATCGTTTCGGCGGAGTTGCCTTCTTCTCGACAGGTGCATATCCCGGATGGATTGTTTCCCCTTTTTCAAACATGGGAAGGATTGAATCTTTCTCCTGGGCCTTTTCAAACTTCTGCCACCCTTCCTGCTTCCGTACATCCCCTTTCAGCCTGAACACTTCCTCCCCGCAGGTGACTGTTATCTGCGTCCGCTCCACAATACACGGGACTGAAGCGAAAACAGCCAGAAATCTGTTCTTGATACAGACATAGACTGTTCCTTCTCTGCCGGAAAGGCTGCCGGGGATCTTCGAAGTCGGGGTAATTGCCGAGTGTGATTCCACCTTACTGTCATCATAGATCAGTTTGTTCGCAGGTTTATTGATCAGATCCGTATATCCTTCTTTTCGAAAAGCTGATATGATTCCATCAATCCGGCCCGCTTCATCCCTGCACAGGTAGCAGCTGTTTGTCCTGGGATACGTCACGTATCCTTTCTCGTAGAGGGCCTGCGCAGCTTCCAGTACATCAGAAGGGCTGAGCGACTTATCCATCTTACAGACAAAGGATTGAAGAGCTGACATGGAAAACAGTTTTCCAGACTTCAGTTCAACCGTCTTCTTTTCGATATCCGTAACCACAGTCGGAAGCCGATTCAGCTCATTTGCATACGCTTCCGCGTCCTGGTTCTTGCCCTTTCCAAATCTCTTCTTACAGGTGAGAGACCGTTTTATCCCGCTCTTTTCCACTTCTCCGGCAACAGCGTAATACTCTTCGGGAATGAAATCCCTGATTTCTTTTTCCCGCTCCACAACCCTGGAAACAATTGGGCAGATGCAGCGGCCTATCCTGATAAAATGTTTCGCCTTCACGGAGCTGAATCTCGTAAGTTCAATACCGATCATCCAGTCAACAGCTGCTCTCGTTTTTCCCGCTCTGTACAGATTGTCATACTCCGTATCCGGCTTCGCCTCCGCAACAGCCTTACGGATCACATCTGCTGTAAGGGATGGAAGCCACAGGCGCAGAACCCTTTTCTTCGTCTTCATATTCGCCTCCAGGACAAGCCTGACGATCACTTCTCCTTCCCGGTCAGCATCACCGGCCGCGTAGATCAGACTTATGTCGGGACGGTTGATCAGCTCCCTTAACAGTCTTACCTGGCCCCTGCAGCCTCTCTTCACGTCATAACGAAACCGCCAGTCAGCAGGGAAGAAGGGAAGATGCTCCAGGCTATCTTCCCAGGAGTCCCTGGCTCCATTCCTGTCCTTCGGATCCCAATATTCCTCCGGATCCACAAGCTCATATAGATGTCCGAAGCACCAGCTTACAATAAAACCGTTTCCCTCTATGTACCCATCCTTCCTGAGACGTGCTCCTACCGCAGAAGCAATCGTTCTTCCAAGAGATGGTTTTTCAGCAATCACCAACTTCATACAGTTTCACCTCTCTTCATTCGATTTCGCGTTTCCCTTCTGTTGTGGTTCTTCCCGCCGGCCATCTGCATCCGGACCGTCCTCTTCGTACAGCCGGCCCAGAATGAAATCCTCATTTCTGGCAAGCTCCAGACCGTCCTTGATCCTCATCAGTCCTTTGTAATCCCTGCGGAGCATCCCGGATCGAATACGGAGCAGGCTGAGTTTTTCTTTCAGATTTTCATATCTGGTCCTGAAATCAGCAATCTGGTCATCACCGGCGCATCTAAACCTGTAAAGAGCAGCTTTTGCTTTTTTGTAACGTGTGATTTCTTCCTCCCTCTGCCTCCGGATGTTCTCTTTCATCTCCCCTTCCGGCAGCAGTGAAATTGATTCAACGGTATTCCGTACTTCCTCATATTCCCTGAGTACCTGCATAACGGCTTCCATTCTGCAAAGGAGATCCTGGTTCTTTTTAATCTCCAGTTTTACATGGGAAAGCTCTGCTCCTGTCCGGTCAAGCCGGGCCTTCAATTCTTCCTCGGAACCAATCCCCGCTTTCTTTGCATCTTCCATGACAGCAGCAATCCTCCGGTACCGTCTCTGTTTCTGCATTTCCTTCTTTTCTCTTGTGCTGTTTTCAACGGCGTACCCATCTCCGATGCCGTATGCTTCTCCTTCCAGAATCATCTGCATGGCAGTAAGCAGCACCATTTCCAGTTCGGAACGCCTCCGCCCTTCCTCATCATAGGGGCTGATGGTATCCGAATATCTTTCGGATTCTCTCCGGCGCAGCTCATCCTGTTCCTGGTAGAACCGCCTGATCTTTTCCTTATGGTCAGAACCTTTCCGCATCATGTGCTTCTGTTTCTCTATGTTGTTAACAATAGCCTCCTTCGTCCATTCCCGGCCAAGCGTATTGTCTCTGACCCTGTGTCCGTCCGGATCCGTGTAGGTGACATGTTTCCCCTGTCGGAGATGATAACCGACCGTTTCCATATTCCGGACGTATTCATCCCAGGAGCGGCTCACCAGGACAATAGCTTCAATATTCTTCCTGAGATCATCCTTCCAGGAATTGCCTTTCTTTGCCTCCTGCCATTCGGATCTTGAGTGTTTCCGCCTTATGTCAGGATTATCAATTACGGAAAGGCCGTATTCCTTGCAAAGCCTGTTCGAAGCCTCCTTCATCTGCCTGTAGACTTCCCTGCACTCGTGGAACTTTCTCCCCGTGTCGATGTCGTAAGAACACATCACAATATGGTTATGGATATGTTCCCGGTCAACATGCGTACAGATAAGCATCATATACCTGCGGTTTACCTCAGCCTTGTCATCCATATGCTGGAGTTCAAACGCATATTTCCTTCCGATCTCATGTGCAAGCTCCGGTGTCAGCCTGTCATTGTCTCTCGGATTAAAAGACTGGATAATGTGAAATGCATCCCTGCTGACTCCTGTAATCCTCCGCTCAGCCTTCCAGAAATCAATCAGTGAGGTCATCTCGTCTGCCGCATAAGGTGCGGTGCAGTTAATTCCTGTAACCAGACGATGCTCTCTTGTCTTTCTGGCATTGGCTGAGTATTCCACCAGATTGCTGATGGCATTCTGAACGTCCGCATTCTCTTCACCGATCTCTACACCTTCTTCCATAAACATCCTCAGATCAGACTGCGGTCCTTCTGATTTCGCATTTCTCCTGGAGTCGTCCGTTTTTTTCTCATCCCGTATATAGTTGGACACATTCCGGATCCAGTTTTTTGATCGGAGATTCAGAATCTTAATGTATGCCATCCCCGTCACTTCCCTTCCATCCGGATCCGTTCCTTTATCTCTTTTCTGATTGCTTTTGAATCTGTCCTTACGGATTCTTCTTTTGCTGTTATTTCTTCCAGGATTGACTTCAGGAGCTGATCTATGATCTCCACCTCTCCGTCTTCGACAATTCGGTTCTTCATGTCTGAAACAACTGCAGCGAGAAAATCCTTATGACGTTTCACTCGGTTATTCATCTCACAAAGATCATCGCAGTCTACTGTAAACCTTTTATTCCTGTACGTTTCCAGAACGTTTCTTTTCAACAGGCGGGAGATGGAACAACCACTTTTTTCTGCTATTTCTCTTATCGCTTTTATCTCCTCTTCTGTTACAGAAACAGTTATTCCCTTTCTGCTTTTTCCATCTGTCTGGTACTCCATCACTTTTCCCGGTTTTCTTCCGAAAAGACAGGAAGCTGCAATTCTGTGATAAACTTCTCTTTTTCTTGAAACTACATTTCTCAGTTTTCCATATTCTTTATAAATATCTTCCAGCTTGTTTCCGAGCGTTACCTCTTCTCTGCAATACACAGGATAAAATCCGGAAAGAATGGATAACGCTTCTCTGACGAGAATATCGATGTCGTTGATGATCATAGAAAGCTCATTCAGATCAGCTTTCAGAATCACTGTCAGATGCTTACCGGATGGAGTTAGTGTACACTCACGAAACAGAGCCGCGATACTCACATGCTGGCTTTCTGAGATCTCGTGAAGCTTCCGCAATTCGTCTTCTGTAACTCTTACATGTGTCCTGATTGTCCTTCTTTCTGACATATCCGCAGCACCTCCGATATAAACAAAAGAAGCATCCGAAAACACGAATGCCTCTTCATAAAAATGCTATCATATCATGACACTTTATGTCAAAACCGATAACCTGTTTTCACTGTCTGCAACCTTTCGATTTCTTCTTTCAGTTAACTGGATTTATAACGTATAGATGCTGCGTTTACGAAGCGTCGAAAACGGGCTTTGGGCGAAGCCCAATCCTGGGGAGCAGAGCGAACGAAGCCGTATGGCGGAGTGAACGAAGCGTGGGTTTGGGCGAAGCCCAACAGGGTCTCAGGGCTCCCCTGACAAGCATGCCGAATGGTACCACTGATCCGGACGAAGTCCTGGATCGGTGGTACCAGCAGGCGGTACTTGCAACAATAAATCTCCGCTGTTTCACACTGCACCCCATTCACCTCTTCAGCAGCATTCAAGCCAGCATGTTCTGGCCATATCCAGACAACATTAGCACAGAAAAAAGAACCACCTCCGCCGGATCATTCCGGAACACGAGGCAGTTCTTTCTTTGATGGATATTTTGATACCTGAGCCTATTTCAGATTTTTTTTCTGCAACGCTCTTTCAGATCTACTTTTATCAAATCTACATGAGATTTCCGGTTCCCGGAATCAGGAAACGGATCTGTACCCAGACAGCATATACATGCTTATCATCTATCCACAGTATACTTCTATGGCAGCACTTGCAAATACTGCCGTTCCTTCGCCGCCATAACTGTCAATGTTCGTTGTGAAGTCTCCTCCACCGCCATACTGTTTTCCAAGACTGTTCAGAATCTCATTCGTGCAGGTATACATTTTTCGCTGATGAAATCCTTCAGTTTCTTAACCAGAGCCTGTGCTTTTGGAGCAGTTAGATCTCCTTTCCTGTTCTCTCCAAGCTCACTTGTGGTTGACGGCGCAGTCACGATTTCATTCATGACTTTTCCACGTTGGCCGGTGAAGAAAAATCCAAAGCGGATCCGATTGATCAGTCATGATATGACCCGGTCTTACTGCTTTGCTTTATAACTCTCATTCAGCACCATATGTGCAAAG
>CACXFW010000013.1 GCA_902767065.1 uncultured Lachnospiraceae bacterium
CACCCACAGACCTCAGACCATCCGTGCTTCGCACGTATGCCGCGTCTTACGACGCTCCTGTCTGAGGTTGTGGGGGAGGTTCTATCCTCGCAGGCCTTGTCTGCCTGTGAATAGTAACCATGAATTATCACAAAATCAGGACGGGGCGTTTACTCACCGGACGATTTTTGAGTATAGATGAATCTCACGAAATGGTTCCCGGACAATGCTGACTGTATCAGCAGCTCCTGAATGAATTCTTCGTGCCGGATGCCTGTGCATACTCCAGAATCTGCCGGTCCATCACTTCACGAACAGATGATGTAAGAGCCCTGCTGTCCGCTTCTGACATCGCCTTGCTCCTGCCTGAAGCATCCTCTTTGCTCCTGCTGCAGGCGCCTTTTGCGTCCAGGTATGCCTTCGACCATTCGACCACTTTCTCAATTGCCTTCTCAATATGCCATGACGGCGCCCATCCGAATACGGATTTCAGCTTTGAGCAGTCCAGCTTCAGGAAGTTTGCCTCGTGCGGCGCATCAAGATCCTGGCATATCACGGACGAAAACCCGTCTCCCCAGTATTTTCCGAACAGCTGTACCAGATCACCTGTCGTCACACAGTCGCATTCGTCCGGGCCGACATTGTAAAACCCTGCATACCGGATGTCCTCCGCCTGCCTTGCAGCGATCATAAGGTACGCAAACAGCGGTTCAAGAACATGCTGATAAGGCCTTGTCGAACGGGGATTGCGGATCTTAATCGGTACACCTGCCCAGGCAGCGCGCACGCAATCCGGAATGATCCGGTCCGCAGCGAAATCACCGCCTCCGATGACATTTCCCGCGCGAGCGGTCGAGGCTGGAACCACTGCCCCCCTCTTACCGGCACGCCCAAAAGAAGCCTCCACCTTGTTCCCCCCGAAAAAGCTGTTGATATAGGCATGTGTCACCAGCTCGGAACAGGATTTGCTGTTGCTGTACGGGTCAAAACCGTCCAGCGGCTCATCCTCCCGATACCCCCAGGGCCACTCGTTATTATGGTAAACCTTATCGGTCGTTACATTGAGGAATGACCTCACACAGTCATGTCTGCGGATGCACTCGCAGACATTTACCGTACCCATGACATTGATTTCATACGTATCGCGGGGGGCCCGGTAGGATTCCCGCACGATCGGCTGCGCCGCCAGATGGAGAACCACTTCGGGCTGATACCGGTCAAAGACTCCGTCCAGCTTCTCCATATCCCTGATGTCACCCGTCACGGAGGTTACATCCTGCTCCAGGCCGGCGAGCGGAAAAAGTCCCGGATCCGTCGGGATCCCCAGGGAATAGCCCACAACATGCGCGCCTGCAAGAGACAGGATCCGGCACAGCCAGCTGCCCTTGAACCCGGTATGGCCCGTGATGAGGACCGTCTTTCCCTCATAGAAGGACAGCTCTCGCAGACGGCCGGAAGCACCTGGCGTTTTCATTTCTGTGTACATACAGTTCTCCATTTATTTCGACCGGAATGCCCAGAATTTGTTCATCACAAAGTTCAGCGGAACACTGATGATCAGGTTCAGGATCGGTGCGAAAACCTTCGGCAGGCCGACTGCCTCCACCCACAAAACCGACAGAAGACTGTTCAGGAACAGCCCGGTGAAGGCGTAGGAGATATAGGTCTTGATCAACGCCTGCAGCCAGGGAATCTGCTTTCCTTCTTCTGCCCGGAATACGAATTTCCGGTTCCAGTAAAATGACCACAGAACGCTCAGCACGAATCCGACCACATTGCCGATCAGATAGTCAACGCTTTGCAGCCAGCCATGGCTTTGCAGGAAAAACAGTGTCACAAGGTACAGCACATAGGACACAATCGTATTGCTCAGTCCGATAATGCCAAACCTGACAAACTGCAGGAAGCCTTCCATCTGCTTCTCGCTCAGGCGGATATGCAGAATCCGGAAGAAGCCCCGTACCATCTTTTCGATGAGATGCCATATCTTCCCAGCCAATGAACTCATCTATGCTTACTCTCCATTTCCTGCCGCGATACATTCTCAGCTGCCTGCTGCCTCGCACAGGATCCTGGCCATATAATCGCACATTTCGTCCGTCATGCCCGGATATACGCCGATCCAGAAAGAATGGTTCATCACATAATCCGTCACGTCGAGGCTCCCTTCTATCCGGTAGGCATCCGTTCCGCGGATCCGGTCAAAGCATGGATGCCTGATCAGATTTCCACTGAACAAAAGTCTGGTCTGGATGTTATGCTCCTCAAGATACCTTGTAAGATCGTTGCGGGACAGGCCACTCTCCCTGCGCACCGACACAAGGAAGCCAAACCAGCTCGGCTCGCTTCCCTGCGCACTTTCAGGCAGGATCAGTCTGTCCGATACCGGCTCAAGCGCCTTATGAAGCCTTTCCCAGTTATGGCGCCTGCGCGCGATAAAGCCGGGAAGCTTCTTCAGCTGCTCCACGCCGACCGCGGCCTGAAGGTCAGTCACCTTGAGATTGTATCCAAAGTGGCTGTACACATACTTATGGTCATAACCGTGCGGAAGCTCTCCATAGTCGCCGTCAAACCGATGCCCGCACAGGCCGTCGTGCCCGGACGGACAGACGCAGTCACGGCCCCAGTCCCGGAAGGAGAGAATCAGACGGTGCAAAAGAGCATGATTGGTATAGACGCATCCGCCTTCGCCCATCGTCATATGATGCGGCGGGTAAAAGGAGGAGGTTCCAATATCGCCCCAGGTCCCGGTATAGCGCGTCTCGCCGTCGATCGTATACTTCGAGCCCAGCGCGTCACAGTTATCCTCCACCAGCCACAGGTTATGGCGGTCGCAGAAGGAGCGCACCGCCTTCAGGTCAAATGGATTCCCCAGCGTATGCGCGATCATAACAGCTTTCGTCCGCTCTGAATACGCCGCCTCCAGCCTGGTCACATCGATATTATACTGCGGAATTGTCACATCCACAAAAACAGGAA
>CACXFW010000014.1 GCA_902767065.1 uncultured Lachnospiraceae bacterium
ACCAGATCCCTTCAGGAGAGCATGAAGAAGGGCGGATGCGGTGAGTGCCAGACATCCTGCCAGTCCGCATGCAAGACCAGCTGCACCGTCGGAAACCAGACCTGCGAAAAGAGCAGATAAGGATTGCCGGCGACGATGAACAGCTGATACAGGAAGAAAGATTTGACAGGCTGTCGCAGATAGCACCTGCGGCAGCCTGTTCTATGGAACTTTGGAGGTTTATTTGGTACACCAGTATCGAAGCAATGGATATAACATCCTTCTGGACGTAGACAGCGGCAGTGTCCATGTGGTGGATGATCTGGTCTATGATGTGGTTGCTGCGCTTGGGAAGGATTCCTCTGTCTCGGAGGAAGAGATCATTCTGAACCTGAGCGGACGGTATCCGTCTTCTGAGATCAGGGAAGCACTGGAGGAAGTTTTTCTTCTTCAGAAGGAAGGACAGCTTTTCTCCCGGGATGTCTACCGGGACGCGGTTCTTGATTTTAAAAACCGGCCGACGGTCGTAAAGGCGCTGTGCCTTCATATAGCGCATGACTGTAACCTGGCGTGTCAGTACTGTTTTGCCGGGGAGGGAGAATACCATGGCCAAAAGGCGCTGATGAGCTTCGAAACAGGAGCCCGGGCACTGGAGTTTCTGGTGGAGAATTCCGGAAACCGGAAGAATCTCGAGGTGGACTTTTTCGGCGGCGAGCCCCTGATGAACTTTGATGTTGTCAGAAGGCTGACTGCATATGGCCGTGAGCTTGAGAAAAAGAGCGGGAAGCATTTCCGGTTTACGCTGACGACGAATGGCGTGCTCCTTAACCGGGAGATCATGGATTTCTGCAACCGGGAGATGGACAATGTCGTTATGAGCCTTGACGGAAGAAAAGAGGTTCATGACCGGATGCGCCCGACACGCAGCGGGAAGGGCAGTTATGACCTGATTGTCCCGAAGTTTCAGGAGTTTGTCCGGCTCAGGAAAGCGCTCGGCAAGCAGTATTATATCCGCGGCACATTTACCCATTATAATCTTGATTTCGCGCAGGATGTCCTGCACTATGCGGACCTTGGATTTGACCAGCTCTCCATGGAGCCGGTCGTCGCCCCTCCGGATGCGCCTTATGCAATACGCAAGGAGGATCTTGATCAGATCAGGGAGCAGTATGACATTCTGGCGCGGGAGATGATCCGGAGGGAAAAAGAGGGAAGAGGATTTACATTCTTTCACTTCCTGATCGATCTGACCGGAGGTCCCTGTGTCTACAAGCGCCTTTCCGGCTGCGGAAGCGGGACCGAGTATCTTGCCGTGACCCCGTGGGGGGATCTGTATCCCTGTCACCAGTTCGTCGGAAATAAGGAGTTTCTTCTCGGCAATGTGGAAGAAGGGGTGAAGCGCAGCGATCTTGTCGGGGTTTTCAAGACCCTGAATGTGTACGCGAAGAAGGAATGCGCCGAATGCTTTGCGCGGTATTACTGCAGCGGTGGCTGCGCGGCGAATTCCTGGAATTTCCATGGCCGCGTCGACAGCGTCTATGAGACCGGATGCGAGCTGGAGAGAAAACGGGTTGAGTGCGCGCTGATGATCAAAGCCGCGCTTGCCGGCCAGGAGACGGAATGATGATCCGGACCGGCCTCTCATCCGCGAAGGCGCAGCACTGCGCCGTGCGGGTTTGTAACTGTTGACACATTCCGGAGCCTGTGGTTTTGCAGATTCCCGAATGCAGATTGGTTGGCTTAGAAAAGAGGAACAGACCAATGAAAAAAAGAAATGCCGGGATCATCCTGGCGGTGATTGCCTGTGCACTGGTGCTGCTCATTTACACAGCTTTTGTGGGATGGGGGACGACCGGCACCGGCGCAGCGAAGAACATCAAGCTCGGACTTGACCTGGAGGGCGGTGTCTCCATCACCTATCAGGCCGTTGATCCCAATCCTTCCGCGGAGGATATGTCTGATACCGTCTACAAGCTGCAGCAGCGTGTCGACGGGTATTCCACGGAGGCTTCTGTCTATCAGGAAGGCAGCAACCGGATCAATATCGAGATTCCGGGTGTCTCCAACGCAGACGAGATCCTGGAGGAACTCGGCAAGCCGGGTTCCCTTGAGTTCCAGCTTTCCGACGGTACGGTCATTCTGGACGGTACGCATGTCGTTTCTGCTGAGGCTGCTTCCCAGAGAGACAACATGAACAACACGGAATATGTTGTCCAGCTGGAGTTCGACAAGGAAGGAACAGAGGCTTTTGCGAAGGCAACCAGCGAGAATGTCGGCAATCAGATCGCCATTGTCTACGACGGTGAGACAGTCAGCGCTCCACGTGTCAACGAACCGATCACGGACGGAAAGTGCGTGATCTCCGGTTCCTTTACGATCGATTCCGCGCAGGAGCTTGCCTCTTACATCCGGATCGGTTCCCTGTCCCTGGAGCTGGAGGAGATCCGCTCGAACGTCGTGGGAGCCCAGCTCGGACAGAGAGCTCTGAGCACATCGCTGATCGGCGGTATCATTGGACTGATCATTGTTATCCTGATCATGGTCATTGCGTATAAGATCCCCGGCATCATCGCCGGCTTTGCGCTGATTCTGTACGCGGTGCTGGATCTTGTCGCGATCAACGCGTTTGACATGACGCTGACGCTTCCCGGCATTGCGGGCGTAATCCTGTCGATCGGTATGGCGGTTGACGCAAACGTCATTATCTATGCCCGTATCCGTGAGGAAATCGCCAGCGGTAAGTCAGTGCGCTCGTCCATTGATATTGGTTTCAGGAAGGCGCTGTCCGCCATCATCGACGGTAATGTGACCACGTTGATTGCCTGCTTCGTCCTGAACCTGATGGCGACCGGCTCCGTTAAGGGCTTCGCGCAGTCTCTGGCTCTTGGTATCGTGATCTCCATGTTCACGGCGCTTGTCATCTCCAGGCTGCTTGTGAATTCCTGCTATGCGTTGGGAATGCAGGATGAGAAGTACTTCGGCAAGGCCCTGAAGTTCAATCGTCTGCACATGGTTTCCAGAAGAAAGATCTTCTTTGTGATTGCCCTGGTGTGCATGATCTCAGGACCGGTATTCTGCCTGATCAACAATGCGGCAGGAAAGGGTGCGCTGAATCTTTCGATGGAGTTTCGAGGCGGCACCTCCACGGATGTTACCTTTGAAGACAGCTATGACATCGATGCCATCGACAACCAGATCAAGCCTGTCATCCAGGATGTGATAGGCAGCGCCGAGATCCAGTCCCAGAAGGTATCCGGTTCCAATGAGATCATCTTCAAGACCAGACAGCTGAGTGTGGAAGAGCGGCAGAGCCTGACAGATGCCCTGAATGAAAGCTTCCCGATTGCCACCTATACGGACAATGAAGGAAATGAAGCGCTTTCCATCAATTTCGAGACGATCAGCTCGACCATCTCCAATGAGATGAGAAGGGATGCTGTGATCGCGGTCATCATTGCGGTAATCTGCATGCTGGTCTATATCTGGTTCCGGTTCTCGGATATCCGCTTTGCTTCCGCTGCGGTTATGGCTCTGGTGCACGACGTCCTTCTGGTGTTCGCGTCCTATGCGATTATCCGGATTTCGATCGGCAACACCTTCATCGCGGCAATGCTGACGATCGTCGGTTATTCGATCAACGCAACGATCGTAATCTTTGACCGTGTCCGTGAGAACCTGAAGGAGCGCAAAAACTTTGCTACTCTTGAGGATCTGGTGGATATGAGTATCACATCGACGATGACCCGTTCCATCTATACTTCACTGACGACGTTCGTTACGATCACATGCCTGTATATCGTCGGTGTTCCGTCAATCAAGGAGTTTGCGCTTCCGCTGATGGTCGGTATCCTGGCCGGTGCATTTTCTTCGGTCTGCCTGACCGGCCCGATCTGGTATGTGCTCAGGATCGCGAAGGACAGGAAGGAAGCGGCAGCACAGAAGGCTGCCGATGAGGCGAAGGCTGCTAAGAAGATTACTTCCAGCAAAAAGAAGAAGAAGGGTGCGCAGAAGAAGTCTTCTTAAATTCTGCACAACAAGGCTGCCGGCATGATTGCCGGCAGTTCTTTTCTTGTCTGCGCGCCTTTTATACT
>CACXFW010000015.1 GCA_902767065.1 uncultured Lachnospiraceae bacterium
ACTGGTGATTATCCTTGCGGTTGTCATTGACCAGACACAGAGAAACCTGCAGGCCAAGATGGCTCTTCAGGCAAGAAACGAAAGCAAGTAAAGAAAAGGGAGACAATACCATGAAGAAAAGAGGAATCCTGAATGCACAGCTGGCAGGCTGCGTAGCGGCGCTTGGACACATGGACCTGTTTCTGATCGGCGACGCGGGGATGCCGATACCGCCTGGCGTTCCGGTCGTGGATCTGGTTGTAACCGCAGGCGTTCCGACTTTTGATCAGGTCATGGACGCGGTCCTGGAGGAGGCTGTGGTGGAAGGATATACCATCGCAAAAGAGATTCAGGATCACAATCCAAGGCTGCTTCGCTACATTCGCGGGAAACTGCCTGAGGCAGAAGAGACGATGATTTCACACACACAGCTGAAGGAGATGTCCAAAAACGTCCGCTTTGCAGTCAGGACGGGAGAATTTACACCCTATCCGAACGTGATTCTTCGGGCCGGCGTGGCATTTTGAATCTAAGGTCTGCGGGTGGAGGGGCTGTGAATCGTAACAAAGCGGCCGTTCATAAGGAGGATGACAGGATTATGGCAAGAGCAAAGATTAAGATCGGATACGCGCCGACAAGAAGGGCGATCTTCAGCGCTCCCGCCGCGGTTTTGTATCGCGGCCTGATTGCGGACCGTCTGAGAGAGCTGGAGATTGATTTTGTCGATATCGACGACATCAATGACGAAGGACTTCTTTTCGATGACGCGGGGATGTTCAGGATTGCGGAGAAGTTCAGGAAGGAGAAGGTCGACGGGCTGTTTCTTCCCCACGCGAACTTCGGTACGGAGTATGAGTGCGGGAGACTGGCAAAGGAGCTTGGCGTTCCCGTTCTGCTGTGGGGACCGAGGGATGAGCGTCCGGACGAGAGGGGCATGCGTCTGAGGGATTCGCAGTGCGGACTGTTTGCGACCGGCAAGGTGCTCCGCAGATTCCACGTCCCGTTCACATACATGAACAACTGCAATCTGGAGGATCCGGAGTTTGAGAGGGGAATCAGGGATTTCCTGGCGGTTTGCAACGTCGTGAAGGTGATGAGAAGCACCAGGATCCTGCAGATCGGTCCGAGGCCGTTCGACTTCTGGAGCACGATGTGCAATGAGGGCGAGCTTCTGGAGAAGTTCAACATCCAGCTCTCGCCGATCCCGCTTCCGGAGCTGTATGCGGAGATGAGGAAGTGGAAGGAAGAAAAGACGCAGGTGGCTCAGGTGATCGCTTACTGTCATGAGAACATGACCTGCAACATTGAGGAAGAATCCCTTGAAAACGTTGCGGCGCTGAAGGTGGCGATGAAGAGCCTCACGGAAAAGTACGGATGCAATTCTGTCGCGATCCAGTGCTGGAACGCGCTTCAGGATGAGATTAAGATCATGCCGTGCGCGGCGAACGCGCTTCTGAATGAAGAAGGGATACCGGTGATCTGTGAGACGGATATCCACGGCGCGATTTCCTCCCTGATGGCAGAGGCTGCCGCGATGAATGAGCGCAGGGTCATGTTTGCCGACTGGACGGTACGGCATCCGGACAACGATAACGGAGAGCTGCTGCAG
Organism: uncultured Lachnospiraceae bacterium; assembly: GCA_902767065.1. Taxonomy (GTDB): domain Bacteria; phylum Bacillota; class Clostridia; order Lachnospirales; family Lachnospiraceae; genus Porcincola. Next base: position 1,589 of record CACXFW010000015.1, read on the forward strand.
CATTGCGGGCCATGGCCGATCTCCGTGGCAAGGCAGAAGCCGCAGATCTGCGTACCGGTTGCGTTTCCGCAAAATGGCGCCGTGTCTGCGGAAGCGAAGCATGGACCGATGAGCCTTGTCCGCTTCGACGGGGATGACGGGGAATACTCCGTCCTGCTCGGGCACGCGAAAGGAATTGACGGCCCCTGGACCAAGGGAACCTATGTATGGGTGGAGGTCAATAACCTGAAGCGCCTCGAAGCGAAGATCGTGGAAGGCCCCTATATCCACCATGTTGCCGCAATTCACGGTGATGTCGTGCCGGTCGTCTATGAAGCATGCAAGTACCTTGGCATCCGGCCGGATCTCTATGATCCGATCGAGGACAAGGTTCTGGCGTATCTGCATGGTGAAGATGTCGTGTTTGATGAGGTGTAACCAGGCCGGGATGTCTCTCGTTGAAGGAACTGTACAGAAAGAACCTGTGCGGATCGCGCAGGTGATTTCCGTACAGGCCCTAATCTTTCTGAATGCATGGATTGGAGGCAGCCATGAAGGTCAGTATGAAAGACATCAGCAAAGAAGCGGGGGTGTCAGTTGCAACTGTTTCCAATGCGCTGAACCATAAACAGGGCGTCAACGCCCAGACGGCGGAGCGTGTGTTTGAGGCGGCAAAACGGCTTGGTTATTATACGGAGAGCCACATCAGCAAGGTGAAATTTGTCATCTATAAGAGAAATGGGGTGATCGTGGAGGACACTCCATTTTTCCAGATGATGATCGCCGGCGTGGAGGAGGAGTGCCGCAGCCGCGGGATGGAGATGGTTCTGTGCAATCTTGACCGCAGGGACGCAAACTATGAGGAACAGCTCAGATGGGTGCAGAATGACAAGTCCTCCGGGGTGATCCTTCTGGGTACGGAAATGCTGGATGAGGATGCGCCGCTGATCAGCGGCCTGACCGTTCCTTTTGTCGTGATTGACTTCTGGAAGGAGGACATGGCGTTTAATACCATCCTGATCAACAATGCCGACGCGTCGCGTATGGCGACGGACTATCTGATTCACAAGGGGCATAAGGAGATCGGGTACCTGCGGGGGGACCTGCGCATCCGTCCTTTTCAGGCAAGAGCGTCGGGACTGCGTTCGGCATTGAGAAGGGCGTCCCTTGCGCTCATGCCTGAATATGTGATTACGCTGCGGGCAACGATGAATGGTGCGTATGAGGATATGCGACAGTATCTTTCGCGCGGACAGAAACTGCCGACTGCCTTTTTTGCCGACAATGACATGATTGCGCTAGGTGCTGTCAAAGCAATGACAGATATGGGAATCCGGGTTCCGGAAGACGTGTCCGTGGTAGGATTTGATGACCTTCCGTTTTCGTCCATCTCAGCGCCTCCGCTGACAACGCTGAGAGTACCGAAACAGGAGATGGGACGGGTTGCGGTGCGCCGGATCGCGGAGCTGATTAAAACGGGAGAGAACCTGTGCCTGAAGCAGCAGGTTCTTCCGATGTTTATCGAACGGGACAGTGTAAGATCAATGGACCTATGAAGCGGTCCGGCCGTACAGGCAGAATGAATCCCGTTCGCGGGTTATAGAAAGGGAAGGGACAGATGAAAGTTCTGAATTTTGGCTCTCTCAATATTGATTATACTTATCGTGTCCCCCATATCATCGTGGGAGGCGAGACGCTTTCTTCTACGGAACTGAACGAGTATTGCGGAGGGAAAGGACTCAACCAGTCCATCGCTCTGGCAAGGGCAGGACTTGATGTATGGCATGCCGGTACAATCGGATACGACGGCGGCATGCTGACACACTCTTGCGAGGATGCCGGGATCCACACACAGTTCATCCGGAAGCTGGATGTCAGAAGCGGCCATACGGTCATCCAGGTGGACGAAAGCGGTCAGAACAGCATCATTCTTTATGGCGGAACCAACATGATGCAGACCGCGGAATACATAGACGAGGTGCTTTCCCATTTCGAAGCAGGCGATTACCTGGTGCTTCAGAATGAGATTAACCTGCTGGATTACATCATTGACAGAGCCTTTGAGAGGGGCATGAAGATTGTCATGAATCCGTCTCCGTACAATGACAGGCTTGCCTCCTGTGACCTGGGGAAGGTTTCCCTGTTTTTTGTCAATGAGATTGAGGCGGCGCAGATTACGGGCAATTCTGATCCGGACCGTGCGCTGGACGCGCTTCACGCAGCCTATCCGAAGGCGGCATTCGTCCTGACGCTGGGTTCACAGGGGGCCTGGTACTATGACGGACAGCAGAGGGTCTTCCAGGAGATCTTCAAGGTGAAGCCGGTCGATACGACAGCTGCGGGCGATACATTTACCGGATTCTTCCTTCGCAGGCTGATCGATGGCGCTCCCATACAGACGGCTCTCATGACGGCGGCGAAGGCATCGTCGATCGCAGTCACCCGGCGCGGCGCAGCGCCCTCCATTCCTTCCATCAAGGAGGTGGAGGAAGGCCTGGCGTGAGAAGGGGGCGGTCCGGGCCTGCTGCCCGGATCATGGCCGGGCACTGAGTATAGCCGGATACCGTTCGACAGTACGGATCCGAAGGATGAAGCAGTTTCGATGACGGGACCGGTATCCGGAGGATGAAGCAGTTTCGATGACAGGACCGGCATCCGGACGGGACCTGCCAGGAATAAACGATCGTTTACAGAGGAAGGAACTGTACAGGAAAGACCGTAAATATGCACCGGTTTTTTCTGTACGGATCCTGATCCGATCAGGAAAGGAAAATGGAAGTGGCGTATATATTAGGGATTGATCAGAGCACACAGGGTACGAAAGCGGTATTGGTGGATGCCTCAGGAAGGATAGCCGCCAGGGAGGACCTTCCTCATGACCAGATCATCAACGGGAAGGGCTGGGTTTCCCATGATCCGGAGCAGATCTGGGAAAATGCTCTCGCCGTGCTTCGCAGTGTCATAAAATGCGTCGGCGCGCCGCATTCAGACATCCGCGCGCTTGCCATTACGAACCAGAGGGAGACGACGGTTGCGTGGAGCAGGAAGAGCGGAAAGCCGCTGGCTGATGCCATCGTATGGCAGTGCAGCAGGGCGTCTGAGCTGTGCACTCAGATTGCCAGGGAGCATGCGGGCTGGGAAGAGAAGATCTATGATAGAACAGGGATCAGGCTCTCTGCGTATTTTCCGGCGTCCAAGATGGCCTGGCTGATTCAGAATGAGCCGGCAGTGGCAGAAGCTGCGAAGAGGCATGATCTGGCGCTCGGGACCATAGACGCGTATCTGGTCTACCGCCTGACAGGGGGAAAGGTGTTCCGGACGGATTATTCCAATGCCAGCAGGACGCAGCTTTTTAATCTGCGCACGCTATCCTGGGATGAAGAGATCTGTTCCCTGTTCGGCATCCCTTTGGAGGCGCTTCCTGAGGTGACGGACTCTGACGGTGATTATGGCGAAACGGATCTGGACGGTTATCTGGATGCGCCGGTTCCCATCCGCGGTGTGCTTGGAGACTCCCATGGGGCCCTGTTCGGGCATAACTGCCGGCAGAGCGGCGGAATCAAGGCGACCTATGGAACCGGATCCTCCATCATGCTGAATATCGGGGACGCATTCGTTAAGAGCAGCCATGGACTCACCACATCCCTTGGCTGGAAGGCAGGCGGAAAGACTGCATATGTGCTGGAAGGAAACATTAATTATTCCGCGGCGGTGATCTCCTGGCTGAAGAATGATGTGCAGCTGATTGAGAACCCTGCTGAGACTTCCCGGCTTTCGATGGAGGCAAACCCGGAGGATGAGACCGTACTGGTGCCCGCATTCTCCGGCCTGGGCGCTCCCTGGTGGAAGGATGATGCAAGAGCCATGCTGTATGGGATGAGCCGGACGACCGGGAAAAAGGAGATTGTGAAGGCGGCCTGTGAGAGCATTGCCTATCAGATCAACGCTGTGGTGCAGGCGATGCGTGAGGATACGGGGCTTTCCATCGAAACCCTGAGTGTGGACGGGGGCGCTACGGGAAATGAGTTCCTGATGCAGTTCCAGAGCGATCTCACAGATGTTCTGATCCGCATTCCGGATATGCAGGAGCTGTCGGTCCTTGGGCCGGTCTACGCGGCGGGACTTGCGACGGGGTTTTATGACGAGACGGTATTCCAGGCGCTTTCCTACACGCAATATCGGCCGAAGATGACCCCTGAAGCACGGAGCAGGAAGCTGAATTGCTGGAATAAGGCGATCGGAAAGCTCCTGGACTAAGGGGAGACCAGTACGACTTCGATGCCGAGCGAGCGGGCTTTCTCCACAGAGTCTGAAGGCGCTGCGGTATCGGTAATGATGACATCGATCTCTTCGAGCCGGATCGAGCTGCACAGGGAAGATACGCCCCATTTGGAATGATCAAGAAGCAGAATGCGCTTTGCCGCGATTGAGGCAAGCGCTTTTTTTGTTGCCGTCAATGCCTGCGAATGTTCATATGCGCCTCCCGGAATTCTGAGAGAGCGGCAGGAAAGAAAGGCGACATCGGAATAAAACCGCTTCATATCCTCCGGGTTTTCGATCAGGATAGAACGGTTCCGGTGGTGCATCGCTCCTCCGGGGAGCATGACCTGGATATTCTTGTGCCCGGCAAGGGCGATAGCGGCCTCGAGACTGGTCGTGATCAGTGAGAGGGAGAAGTCCTTCGGGAGCGCAAGAACCAGCTGCTGCGTGGTGGTGCCGGAATCCAGGCAGATCACGTCCCCTTCCTTGATATAATTCATCGCGGCCATGGCGATGGCCTTTTTTTCCGGGGCGTGTTCGGCGGACTGTTCCAGATACTCCGTCGGCTTTGCCAGGCTCAGAAGCGTGGCAAAGCCGCGCTCTCTTGTGACAAAGTTCATCTTCTGAAGTTCATCCAGGTTGCGGCGGACCGTCATCTCGGTGCAGTTTAGCTGCTCGGCCAGCTCCCGGATGGACATGACGTTTTTGTTTTCCAGAAGTTCGATGATCTGTGAATGTTTTTTCTTTTTCATACTCTGATTCCGCCTGGGAAATTGCAGGCACAGAAGCTGACGCGTTTTGCCTGCTTTTCGCCTGGTAAGAGATTCCGCCTGTGTCGCCGTGTTGCTGCTGATATTATGATTAATCCGCCAAAAGTCGATTACGGATTGTTCCGCGCTTCGCGCTCCCACAATCCTCCCTACATTCGTGCTCTCATGGTGC
>CACXFW010000016.1 GCA_902767065.1 uncultured Lachnospiraceae bacterium
ATGATTCTGCCTTTCCTCTTGATCACCTTGCACTTCTCGCACATCGGTTTCACAGATGAACGAACCTTCATTCCGGCATGCCTCCTTCCTCGTGTTAAGATATCATCTGCCTGTTTGGAAAGGGCGCACGAACCCCTCCGTTCCGCAGACACTCGACTATTATATGTCAGTGTCTCCTATAATGCAAGAAAAATCTTTATAACTGTTCATCCGAGGGCCTCCCTAAGATCCGCGATCAGGTCCTCCTTGTCCTCGAGTCCGCAGGACATGCGGACAAGGCCCGCCGGGACGCCGGCCCTTTCCAGTTCCTCATCGTTCATCTGACGGTGTGTGCTCGTCGCCGGATTCAGGCAACAGGTCCTCGCGTCCGCGACATGCGTCTCAATCGCCGCGAGTTTCAGGCGCTTCAGAAAGCTCTCTGCCGCCTTCCGGCCTCCCGAAAGCTCGAAGGAAACCACGCCGCAGCCTCCGTTTGGAAGGTACTTTTCAGCAAGCGCGTAGCCAGGGTCGGAGGGAAGATGCGGGTAATGCACCTTCTCCACCGCAGGATGCTTCTCCAGGTACTGTGCAACCGCAAGGCCATTTTCCACATGGCGGGCCATCCTAACATGCAAAGACTCCAGCCCCATGTTCAGGTAAAATGCGTTCTGCGGCGACTGTACGCATCCGAAGTCTCTCATCAGCTGGGAGGTTGCTTTCGTGATAAATGCGCCTCCCTGCCCGAACTTCTGCGCGTATACGATCCCATGGTAGGAATCGTCCGGCGTGGTCAGCCCCGGAAACTTTTCCGCGTTTGCCATCCAGTCAAAGTTGCCGCTGTCCACAATCGCCCCGCCGACTGCCGCTCCGTGGCCGTCCATGTACTTGGTCGTGGAATGGGTGACAATGTCCGCCCCCCACTCGATCGGCCGCAGATTGACCGGAGTCGGAAAGGTATTGTCCACAATCAGGGGGACATGGTGCCTGTGCGCCGCGGCGGCAAACTTTTCGAGATCCAGAACCGTGAGCGCCGGATTCGCGATGGACTCTCCGAACACTGCCTTCGTCTGCGGCCGGAACGCAGCTTCAAGCTCCTCATCCGAAGCGTCCGGCGCGACAAACGTGGACTCAATGCCCATCTTCGCAAGCGTCACCTTGATCAGGTTATAGGTTCCTCCGTAGATCGTGGAAGAAGCAACGATATGGCCGCCGCATTCACAGAGGTTGAAAATCGCGAAGAAATTCGCCGCCTGCCCGGAAGACGTCAGCATTCCTGCCGTACCGCCCTCCATCGCAGCGATCTTCGCCGCAACATGGTCGCAGGTCGGATTCTGCAGGCGCGAGTAGAAATAACCCGGCGCTTCCAGATCAAACAGCTTTCCCATGTCCTCACTGGTATCATATTTGAATGTCGTGGACTGAATGATCGGGATCTGCCGCGGACCACCGTTTTCGGGAGTATACCCCGCCTGGACACATTTTGTTCCGATTCCATACTGGCTCATGTTCTTTGACTTCCTTTCTTAAAGCTTCCTTCTTAAAGCTTCCTTCCTGCCGCACCTTCCATCTTTTCTGCTTTCCACCCGCGATCGCCCGGCAGAGCCTTTATTTTGCGTCTGCAATCTCCTTTTCCAGGACTTCCTTGTATCCTTCAAATTCCTTCAGCCTTTCCTTCGTGACCTTTGGATACTTCGGATCCATCTTCCTGAGCGTATGAAGGATGATCTCGCTCACCACCAGGCGCATGTACCACTTGTGATCAGCGGGCACGACATACCAGGGTGCTTCCTTCGTCGCCGTCTTGTTGATCGCCGCTTCAAAGGCTTCCTGATAGTCATCCCAGTATTTCCGCTCCTCAAAGTCCGAACCGGAAAACTTCCAGTTCTTTTCCGGCTCATCGATTCTTGACAGGAAGCGGCGCGCCTGCTCCTTCCTCGAGACATTCAGGAAGATCTTGACCGTCCGGATATTGTTATGCCACAGGTAACGCTCGTAATTGCAGATATCATCATAACGGTAATCCAGAATCTTATCAAGGTCGATCCTTTTCGCGTTTTCCTGGCTCTCCCACAGCTTCTTCACCCGGTAGATCAGCACCTCCTCATACTGGGAGCGGTTGAAAATCGCGATCTCCCCCTTCATCGGTGCTTCCTGCTCAATCCTCCACAGATAATCATGCGCCAGCTCTGTGGAAGAGGGGGACTTAAACGCGGATTCCTTCACCCCGTGCGGAGACAGGCAGGTGAGAACCGCCGCGATCGTTCCGTCCTTGCCGGCCGCGTCCATCGCCTGGAACAGGAAGATCACTCCTTCCTTCTTATCTGCGTACAGCTTCTTCTGGAGCTCATTGATCTCTTTAAAGTTCTCCTGCATCTTTGCTTCGCCCTTCTTCCGGTCCTTCTCAAGCGAAGTCTCTTTCGTCGAAACCTTATTCAGTTTGAATTTCCTGCTTCCATCGTACCTGTAATCCTTCAGCATAATCCGTTTCCCCCTTTCCGCCACCGTTCTTTCTGCCCTTTTCCTCTGTAAACGATCGTTTATGACTGCCTTGCTCCCGTCCGCCGGCCAGGCCCGCACGAAACGAATGTCACGGCCACGGCCGCCTGTCATCAGTCTTTCTTCTCCAGATATACTACCTTCCCGGAATCGCTTTCTATATGATCCACATCAATGTACTGCTCCGGAAGCGTCGGCAGGTTCTTCTTCTCCACCCGTCTTCCGGCGAAGCGGTCAACAAGATACAGAATCACGGCAAGCGTCGGAACGCCGATCAGCATCCCGATGAATCCGAACATGCTTCCTCCCACAACCACCGCGATAATGACCCAGAAGGAAGTGATTCCGGTAGAATCCCCGAGGATCTTCGGGCCGATCAGGTTGCCGTCGATCTGCTGCAGGATCAGGATATAGATCAGAAAGATGATTCCCTTCGGCGGATCCGTCACAAAGATCAGGATGACCGTCGGCGTCGCTCCGATGTAAGGCCCGAAGACCGGGATGATATTCGTCACTCCCACGACAAAGGAACACAGGATCGGATACGGCATCCGCATGATCAGCATACTGAAGTAACAGATCACACCGATGATCGCCGAGTCAATGATCTTACCGATGATAAAACCATAGAATATCTCATTTGCCTTGCGGCCTGTCTCCACGACCGCGTTTGCCCGGTCCGTTTTCAGGACCGCATACAGAAGCCGTTTGATATGGCCTTTGTAGCTTTCCTTGCACAGCAGGATATAGATCGCGAGGAACATGCCGACCAGCACATTGACAAAAAGCATGATCACATCGGACCCGACCGAGGTGGCCGTGAAGATCACGCTCGTGCTGTCATTGATATCCACATTCAGGTAATGGGTGATCCAGTTCACCGCGTTGGAGATGAATTCTTCAATCTTCCCGCTTGATTTTGCCTCCTCCATCGCATCCTGAAACTGATGCCCTGTGAGTTCATCCGCCCAGTCGATTACGCCGACGATCTTCTCCTCCAGATGCTCCATCAGGTTCCGTACCGCGTCATAAAACTGAGGAGCAACAAAAGAGAAGAACGCGACGACCAGCCCTGTCAGGATCACGGCAGACATGATCACGCAGACCGTCCGCACGATCCTTCGGGTCCTCGTCCCGGTTACATTCCTGCCCCTTTTCCCCAGAAATGAAAGCGCGTGCCTTTCCATGAACCCCACCATCGGATTCATCAGAAACGCGAGGGCAAACCCGATCAGAAGAGGACTCAGGATCTGGAGCACCAGAGCGAGGAAAGACTTCAGCGCGCTGAACCGCAGCAACACAAAATAGAACGCGATCGCCGCGAATACAATCAGAAGAACCTTTTTATCTCTGACGTTAAAATGCAGCTTTCCCGTCCCCGTTTTCTGCTGTCTGGTTTCGTCGTTCTTTTCCATGCTGTTCCTGTGCTGTGTGTTCCTTGTGCTGTGTGTTCCTGTGCTGTGTGTTCCTTGTGCTGTGTGTTCCTGTGCTGTGTGCTCCTTGTGCTGTGTGTTCCTTGTGCTGTGTGTTCGCGTGCTGTGTGTTCGCGTGCTGTGTGTTCCTTGTGCTGTA
>CACXFW010000017.1 GCA_902767065.1 uncultured Lachnospiraceae bacterium
TCAGAGGATATTCTGCTGACGGTTCTTCCGATCCATCATGCGTACTGTCTCACCTGCGACGTGCTGCTCTCCCTTCGTTACGGGGCAACCTTATGTATCAATGATTCCCTGATCCGGCTGATGCAGAATATCAATCTGTTTAAGCCCACCAAGATGCTGCTGGTTCCTCTGATGGTGGAAACGATCTACCGGCGGATCATGGCGGAAAAAAGAAAGAATCCTCTGCTTCCGATGAAGCTGATCGGCAGGAAGGTATTCGGAAAAGACCTGGGGGTTATCTTCTGCGGCGGCGCCTACCTGAACCCGGAACTGACCAAAGCCTATGCCAGGATGGGAATTCCGCTTCTGCAGGGATACGGCATGACGGAATGCTCCCCGCGGATTTCCTCCTCCAGCCTGGCGGATCCGACCACCGGAGAGGATGTCGGAAGGGTGGTGAAAAACTGCCAGGTCAGGATCGAGGACGGGGAAATCCTCGCCAAAAGTCCGTCCGTGATGCTGGGTTATTATAAAAATGAGGCTGCCACCCGGGAGATGTTCTCTGAGGACGGCTGGCTGAAGACCGGCGATCTGGGATATATCAAGGATGAGAGAATCTACATCACCGGCCGCAGGAAGAATCTTATCATCCTGAGCAACGGGGAGAACATCTCTCCGGAGGAACTGGAGAACCGGTTCGCAGGCAGCGAGTGGATGGCCGAGATCATGGTTTATTCCGAGGAGGAGCAGATTACGGCGGAGGTCTATCCGTTCCCTGAATATGCTTCGAAGGCGGAGGCGTTATTCCGGAAGAAGGTGGAGGAGATCAATAAGGTGGTTCCTCCCGCAAAGAGAATCCTCAGGCTCCGTCTCAGGGACAGGGAATTTGAAAAGACCACGTCCCGGAAGGTGAAGCGCACCCAGAGCGGGGAGAAAGGCCGTCTGCTGTAAGGCAAAGCGCAGCTTAAGCGGTGAGAAGAGCCGCCTGCTCAAGGCAAAGCGCAGATTAAGCGGAGAAAGGCCGTCTGCTGTAAGGCAAAGCACAGCCGGTGCGGTGAGAAGAGCCGCCTGCTGCAGGAAGAACAGGAGCCGGGATGAATCAATATTATGAAAGTGGCACGGTTGCCCTCTGGTGGCTCGGGCAGATGGGGCTGATCCTGAAAACGGGACACACGACATTGTGCATTGACTATTATGCCACCCCTGACGCGGCAAGACAGACCAGGCCGCCGGTTCCCGCGGATGAACTGAGAGGAATAGACGCCTTTCTGGGGACGCATGATCATCTGGACCATATCGATCATGATGCGTGGAAGATCTGGACAAAGACCAACCCCGAAGCAAAGTTTGTCTTCCCGCGAAAACATATGGATTCGGTGTTGGCAGACGGTGTGGCCCCCGGAAACGCGGTCGGACTGAATGATGGCGAGTCCTTCCGGATCGGAGACTGCCTGATTCACGCGATCGCGGCGTCTCATGAGTTCCTGGATCAGGATCCCGGAACCGGCCTGTACCCGTACCTTCAGTATCTCATCGAGGGAAAGGACGGAATCCGGATCCATCATGCGGGAGATACCGTCAGATATGAGGGAATGCTTCCAAAGATCAGGTCCTTCGGAGCGGTTGACGTTCAGCTTCTGCCGATCAACGGGCGCGACGCCAGGCGCCTTCGCCGGAACTGCATCGGCAATATGACCTGGCAGGAGGCTGCGGACCTGGCGGGTGAAACCGGGGCTCGGCTGGTGATCCCCGGACACTGGGATATGTTCGCCGACAACAGTGCGGATCCTTCTGAATTCGCGGACTATCTCGATGTGAAATACCATGGAAAGATCCCCTGCCAGATCCCGGAAGTGATGGAGAAGATCGTGTACCGGAGGAGCGGCTGATTGACGCTCCGCCGCCTCGTGCCCGGGGACTGTTCCCGGAGGCACGGGGCAGTGGGGCGTGAGCGATAGACGGTGAAACCGTGAACGGGGAACAGAATGGCGTTACAGGCCGCACTTTGGCCAGTGCGCTGAAGCAGATACCCGGATGCGCCGTTTCACCCCCCGGAGGTCTGCACGCAGGATTCCTGTGCCTGTTCCGGGGGGACTGCAACCAGGTGACAGAGAGCTTTGGAAAATGCAGAAAAAAGGTTTGACAGACCCAATTAGATTTGATAAAATATAATTGAACACAATACAAAGACCAAAAGAAAGAAGAATCACATTAAGGGATAAACACAGAACACAGGTTAGAAAGGAAAGGGTTTGAAATGAGCACGGTTTATGATTTTACGGTAAAGGATCGTCAGGGAAATGATGTCAGTCTGTCGGAGTATCAGGGCAAGGTTCTGCTGATTGTGAATACCGCCACAGGCTGTGGATTTACTCCGCACTATGAGCCGCTGGAGGCAATGTATAAGGAGCTGAAGGATAAGGGGTTTGAGATTCTTGACTTCCCCTGCAATCAGTTTGCGAACCAGGCTCCGGGCAGTGATGATGAGATCCATGAATTCTGTACCCTGAAGTTCGGGACCGAGTTCCCGCAGTTCAGAAAGATTGATGTCAACGGAGAGACGGCGGATCCGCTGTACGTGTATCTTGCTTCCGAGAAGCCATTTGAAGGCTTTGGCAAGGGGATCAAGAACGTGGCGCTGAATAAGTTTTCCGACATGAATAATAAGAAGTATGGCGACAAGGCCTATATCAGGTGGAACTTTACGAAATTCCTCATCGACCGTGAGGGGAAGGTGATCGCCCGGTTTGAGCCGACTGTCGACATGGCGAAGGTCCGGGAAGAAGTGATCGCGGCGCTGTAAGGAGCTGAATCCGTTCTGACGCTCATCTTATGAAGTGTTCTGAAAAAAGGGGCTGGATGGCTCCTTTTTTCATTTCCACATGGGAAAATGCGTTGTATAATTATAACTATTCAGCACCTCCTGGAATTGCTCATGATCCAGTCAGATAAGCTTGCTTATCTGACGGATCTGAGCGGTTCCAGGGGGCGGA
>CACXFW010000018.1 GCA_902767065.1 uncultured Lachnospiraceae bacterium
GCAAAGAACAGACCATTCGGCGTTTCACTTGGCGCAGACGACCGGGAGGGAATCAGCTGGTGGATTGAACAGGGCGCTGCCTTTGTAGGATGTGGAGATGACATCAGCTTCCTCAGTTCGGGCAGCAGGGCTGCCCTGGCGTACGCACGCTCTTTGCTGAGGAAGGAGGAGAATTCACAGGGTTTTGAACAGTAACTGACGTGTTACAGTTCACTGCCCAGCCTCTGACGTAGGAAATTTCAGAAGCAACGTGCACAAAACATGTACAAACAAATGAAAATGTGTTACTATAGTTTCCGTCAGTTAGTTTTTACTTATTTTAGGAGGGAAGCATATGAAGAAAAAACTGGTTGCAATGGCTCTTTCGACCGCTATGATCCTGACCGGAGCGCTTGGGCTTACGGCGCAGGCAGATGATCTGGGTGATCCTGTAACCTTGACTGTCACCCTGACGGCAGTTTCCACCGATACGCACGCCCAGGCGATGCAGAAGCTCAAAGAGTATGTCGAGGATAAGTCCGGTGGAAACATCACCGTTGATGTCTATACGGATGCGCAGCTCTTTTCTCAGGAAGAGGAAGCGACAGCTGTTGCGGGCGGTGATGCCGACATGACGCTGACCAGCGCATCGTGGCTTACAACCGGGTCACCGTGGATCTCCATGTTCACGGCGGGGTATCTTTTCAACAGCTATGATCACATGACCAACACTCTGAACGGCGACATTGGACAGGAAGTCTTCCAGAAGGTTTCCGATGAGCAGGGCCTGTACCCGCTCGGCGCATGGTATCTGGGCTCGCGTGAGATCTCTCTTGGCCAGGACAAGGAGATCAAGACTCCGGAGGATCTGAACGGAATTAACCTGAGAATGCCGAACACTGACGCGTGGCTGTTCCTCGGCTCCGCCCTCGGCGCCAATCCGACTCCGGTTTCCTTCTCTGAGCTGTACCTTGCTCTGCAGACCGGTACGGTCGACGGACAGGACAACCCGCTTGGAACCGTGGAATCCGCGAAGTTCTATGAGGTTCAGGATTCCATCACCCTGACGCACCATCTTGTTGACTCTGTGTGGCCGGCCATCAATACCGAGAAGTGGAATTCCCTGACCGAGGCACAGCAGCAGATCCTCCTGGAAGGTGTGGAAGAAGGAAGAAAGTACTGTGACGAGACGAACCTTCAGAAGGAAGAGGAGCTGGTTGATTTCTTCAAGGAACAGGGTCTGTCCATCTATGAAGCGGACATTCCGGCGTTCCAGGAGCATGTACTGAACGAGTACCTCAATAGTGACTTCTCCGCTGACTGGGATATGGATGTGTATCAGCAGATCGTGGATCTTGGGGAAGAGTACAAGAAATAATACGGACTGCTTTTCTGATTTGCAAGGATAACGAGTTCAGCCTGAGGCTCCTGCCGTCTGTTCCTGACGTGTGGCGTGCCGGCTGAATACCGCCCCAGGGCGGATCTCAGAACACGGGGTTTCCCCGTGTTCTGACTGTAGTATTGTAAAAATCAAGGAAAGGAGTCCGCATTCATGAAAAAGTTTTTCAACATTCTTCGTGACTGTGTGGAACTGTATATTCCCATCGCGGCTCTTCTGATCATGTTCTGTACTTTTGTCTTTCAGATCTTTTCAAGGTACATCCTGAACAACCCGGTACCGTGGGCTTATGAAGTGACGGTGATGTGTTATCTGTGGATGGTCGTGCTTGGCGCGTGCTATGCTTACAGAGACCGTTCCCACGTAACCTTTACCCTGTTCTATGATCAGTTCGGTACCAGAGCCAGGGCAGTGATCGCATTTCTCGGCAACCTTCTGATGTTCATTGCTTTCGCCTACATGTTCCTGCCCAGCTGCGAGATGATTCTCGACCAGATGAGCAAGCAGGTGACGAGCGTGTTCAAGATCGGGCTGAACGTTGTCTACTTCCCGTTCATTCCTTTCATGGTTATCATCATGCTGTACATCCTTTATGACCTGTTTGTCGAGTTCATGGTCTTTACCGGAATCGGCGGAGAAAAGTATGAGAAGCTGATGTCGAAGTATGATAAGAGCGAAGCGGAGGAGGCTGTGGACGCAGCCCTGGAGCATGCGGAACAGGAGAAGGAGATGGAAAGGAAGGAGGGAGAGTAAATGCAGATTAGTGCAGCTTTGATTGTCTTTCTGCTGATCTTCGTGCTGATCTTCCTTCTGAAGATGCCGATTCCGATGGGAATGATGACCGCCTGTGTGTTTTATTTCATGGTCACCGGCGAGAATCCGAAGATGGTCGCGCAGCAGACACTGAAGACATTTTATACCAACTATACGATTATCGCGGTTCCCCTGTTTATCTTCGCAGCGAATATCATGAACAGCGGCAAGGTGACAGACAAAGTATTTGGGTTTGCCATGGGATTCGTGGGCCGGTTTAAGGGAGGCCTCGGCCATGTGAATGTCCTTGCTTCCCTGATCTTTTCGGGGATGACCGGCTCCGCCATCGCGGATGCGTCGGGTCTGGGCAAGATGGAGATCGACGCCATGAGAAGTGAAGGGTATGACGACGGGTTCTCCTGTGCGATCACAGCAGCATCCGCTACCATCGGCCCGATCTTCCCGCCGTCCATTCCCATGGTCATCTATTCCATGCTCTCCGGCGCATCTGTCGGCGCTCTGTTTATGGGCGGCATGGTGCCGGGTATCTTGCTTGCCATCGCGTTGATGATCTATGTCGCGTACATTGCCCATAAGAGGAACTATCCTACCAGCAAGAAGATTGCGCTCCGGGATTTTCTGAAATACACGCTGACCGCCATTCCGGCCATCCTGACGCCGGTCATTCTGCTGGTCGGTATCTACACCGGTGTCATGACCCCGACTGAAGCGGGCGCGGTCGCCGGCCTGTATGCCCTGATCATCGCGGTCTTCGGCTACAGGGTTCTGAAGTGGGAAGGTTTTAAGCAGGTGCTGATCGATACGGTCAAAGGAACCGGAACGACGTCTATCATGATCGGCGCTGCTACGTGCATCTCCTACATCGTTGCGAAGGAGCACGTTGCGGAGAACGTCGCCGGCTTCATCACCGGGTTTACGGATAACAAGTACATCTTCCTGATCATCGTGAACGTTTCCATCCTGATTCTCGGAATGTTCATTGACACCTCGGTGATCCAGGTGGTATTCGTTCCGATTCTGCTGCCCATCGCGACAGCGTTCGGCATTGACCTGGTGCATTTCGGTCTGGTCGTTATCTTCAACATGATGATCGGCCTGTCCACACCGCCGTTCGGCATGCTGCTGTTTATCACCTCAGGTGTGTCGGGCACGCCGCTGAAAGCTGTGATCAAGGAAATAATGGCGCCGCTGCTTGCGATGATTATTGTCCTGCTCATCATCACATATGTGCCGGATGTGGTGCTGTTCCTTCCGAGAGCGCTGATGCATTACGGAGGGTGAAACATCTGAACAGATCCTGAACAGTACGAAGAGACTGCCGCGGTTTTTACAGACCCCGGCGGTCTTTTCAAAAGGAGCCGGATTCCGTTCGAAAGGACGGATCCGGAGGACAAAGAAGCTTCGACTGCGGGATCGGCATCAGACCGGACAGAGTCAGACATAAACATGGGTTTATAAAGGAGCCGGATCCCGTTCGAAAGGACGGATCCGGAGGACGATACCGTTTCGACTGCGGGATCGGCACCAGACCGGACAGAGTCAGACATAAACATGGGTTTATCAATGAGAGGAGAAACAATGATTATAGACAGCATCGGCAGGTGGGAATCCTACAAGGGGATCCTGCCGGATTATGAGGAAGCGGTACGCTTTGCGCTGAGCCTTACACACAAGCCTGCCGGACGTTATGATTACGAACAAAAGCGTACCGTTCCGGTGTTTGCGATGATCCAGGAGGGGAAGCTGCAGCCGTTTGAAGAGGGAAGGGCGGAAGCGCACCGAAGATACGCCGACATGCAGATCATGCTGGAGGGTGGAGAGACAGTAGGCTATACAGACATTACGAACCTGAAGGAAGAGGTTCCCTATGACCCGGAGAAGGACATCGCTTTTTACAAAGACGCCGGACAGCCGATCCGGATCAGGGCAGGGATGTTCTATCTGGCCCTTCCCCAGGATGGACATACTCCGTGCCGCGCGCTGAAAGGTGAGACCGGCTATCGAAAGATCGTTCTGAAGATTCCGGTGAATTGAGCACAGCCTGTACAGGGTTCCTGCTTCGCAGGTAGGCAGACAGGCTGTGAATAGTTGAATAGTAACTGTACAGGTTACGATACCTGTACAGGTTTTTGCGCTTCCGGACCGTTATAGAGGAATCCCATCATGGTGATATCATCAAACTGGTCCGCCCCTGCCGCGA
>CACXFW010000019.1 GCA_902767065.1 uncultured Lachnospiraceae bacterium
CAGGATCTTCTGCGAGATGCCGTCGCGAAGCGAGGCGATACAGGTATGCGGACTCTATGAGAAGTTCCTGGATCTGTAGATTGTCCGCGGACTGACAGGGTCCGTGATTCTGAATTCTGCCCCAGACGGATGCGGAATCATTCCGCTTTCTGAAAGGCTTCCCTGCCGGGAAGTCTTTTTCTATACGCACAGGTGGCAAGTTTTTTGCAATGGGCAGAAAGGAAATGAGAAAAGCTCTGCCTCTTAATGGTATAATGCGGTATGATAGAAGATAACTGATACGACTGTTTCTGAAAATGCGCCGGCTCGTGTGGAGAGGAATCTCCAAAGGAGAGGAAAGCTGTATGAAAAAAACCTGGATCATCCTTGTCAATGTGCTCATCATGATTGCACTTCTGACCTTTGTGGTTCTTTATTCCCACTATGCAAGCAGAAGTGCCACCCAAAGGCAGATTGAGCACTTTGAAAACACTACGATCACCATGGAGCAGGTCACGGAGAATTACCTGGCGGGTGAGCAGCGCATCTGCGATGTGTGGGCGCGCTATATCAACAGTAAGGACATGACCATCGAGGATGCCATTTCCTTCATCCGGGTTTCCCATGTGCTGCCGAACACCTCCGCGCATATTGTGTTTGAGGATTCGCTGTCCGGCCTGTCCACAAGGGCAAGGAGCGATGACCCGGACGACTATTCCGTCTCTTACGAGCGGACGGGCCTTCTGAGCGATGTGAGCTGGATCCACGATATAGGGGATGCCATCAACATTTCCCGTGCCTACACGAATCCGGTCAATGGGGAGCAGTCGATCGCCTTCTGCAATTTAATCACGCTTCATGATCCGCAAAGTTTTGCCCCGCGCAGGGCCATCCTGCTGCGTGTGCTTCCGCTGTCAGAGCTGGAACAGAGGTGGGTCTTCCCGCAGGAGGAGTTTGAAAACGCCGAGCTTTCCATGATCGACGCAGACGGCGATTACATCATCAAGGGCCATTCCTTCAAGAATTCCAGCTTCTTTGAGTTTTACCGGTCCTACAACGAAGCGGATTTCGCCTCCGCGCCGGAGCTTTTTGAAAGAATAACTTCGTCAACCGGTTCTTTTTCGATGCTCAACTCCCGCGGCGAGGAATGTATCCTTGCGTATACCCCTGTTGCCGCGGCAAGGGGGTGGACGCTGCTTAACCTCATGCCAATGAAGGACCTGATCGCAGATACCGAGAACTGGCTGCTGATCGGTTTCGTTTCCGCGGGTCTTCTGATCCTGTTCGTATTTGACCTGGCTGTCATACTTTCTTTCAACAAGAAGCTTCAGACAGCGGCCAGAGAAGCGGCGGCGGCAAACAAAGCGAAGACAGATTTCCTCTCTACGATGTCCCATGACATCCGCACGCCGATGAACGCGATTATCGGCCTTACGACGATCGCGGAAAAGAATCTTGGCGATACGGCATCGGTAGGAGAAAGCCTGCGGAAGATCTCGATGGCCAGCAATCATCTGCTCATCCTGATCAATGATATTCTGGACATTTCCAAGGTGGAGAGCGGAAAGCTGAACCTCAGCCCGCTGGTCTTCTCCATCGCTGAGACGGTGGAAAACCTCGTGAATCTGTCACAGCCGATGATTAAGGAAAAGAATATCGAATTCAATTTCCGTACCAGCTGCATGGAAAGGGAGTACTTCTATGCCGACCAGCTTAGGCTGAATCAGATCTATATCAACATCCTTTCCAACGCCATCAAATACACTGAGCCCGGCGGGAGTGTCAGCGTTGACATGCGCGAGGAGGCAAGCGAAAAGTCCGGCTGCATGAAGATGACCTACAGGGTCTGTGATTCCGGGATCGGCATGAGCCCGGAGTTTATGGAAAACATGTATCAGCCATTTTCGCGCCAGATTGACAGCCGGGTGAACAGCATTCAGGGAACCGGGCTCGGACTTGCCATCACAAAGCAGATGGTTGATCTGATGGGAGGTACGATCGAATGCCAGAGCGAGCAGGGAAAAGGAACGACATTTACCGTCATACTGGATCTTCCCGTTGCGGACCGGCAAAGAGAGGACATGGTGCTTGATCCGATGGATGTCCTGATCGCCGATGACGATGAGATCTTTCTGGATACAGCCGTTGAAACACTGGAGTCTCTCGGCGTAACAGCCTTCCGGGCCCAGGGCGGGCTGGAGGCGCTCGACATGATCACGCAGCGGCATCAGGCAGGACAGGACTTCGGTGTTGTGATCCTTGACTGGAAGATGCCGGATCTCGACGGCATTGAAACGATTCGCCGGATCCGTACGGAAGTGGGATCGGATACTCCCATTTTGCTGGTTTCCGCGTATGACTGGTCGGATATTGAGGATATGGCGAAGGAGGCCGGCGCAGACGGATTTGTCAGCAAGCCGCTGCTCAGGTCCAGGCTGTACGATAAGATCAACACGCTCCTGGGAACCGAGGCAAAGTCCGTCGAGCCGGAGAATGATTATTCGGACCTGCAGGGAATGAACATTCTGATTGCGGAAGACAACGATATCAACTGGGAGATCATTTCCGCCATGCTCGGTATGTTTGGAATCACGACGGAGCGCGCCGAAAACGGACGCATCTGCGTGGACAAGATGAGGCAGGCGTCAGAAGGGAGCTACGCTCTGATCTTCATGGATGTGCAGATGCCGGAGATGAACGGGCTTGAGGCCACAAGGAATATCCGGAAGCTGGATCAGCCATGGGCGTCTTCCATCCCGATCATTGCCATGACGGCGGACGCGTTTTCGGAAAATGTCACGGAGTGCCTGAACGCCGGCATGAACGGGCATATCGCAAAACCGATAGACATGAAGCTTGTGATCAAAGAGATTCGCAGAATGGCAGTATCAAAGGAAGAATGAAAAGGCATCCGAATGGAGATTGTGTTACTATTCAGCACCCCCATTGCTCAGAACACTTCGTGTTTTTCGCTGTGGGCGGACAGAGCGGTTTCACCGCTTGTCCGCCCCCTGGA
>CACXFW010000020.1 GCA_902767065.1 uncultured Lachnospiraceae bacterium
TCTCATCTATAAACCTATGTTTATAGATGACTATGTCCGGTCTCCTCTGTATGTGATCGTCTAAGGGGCAAGCCCCTAAGTCGATCATCATGTTGCCGATACCGCAATCGAAACTGCTTCGTCCCTCAAGACTTGCACTTTCGAACGGTATCTGGCTGTTTACCCGGCCCGGTATGCATGAATTACCGGTTCCGGTCACAAATGTAGCATGTGTTTTCAAAGGCTTTGTTTTGGCGGACCGGCATTTTGCTGATTCCGTAATCGACTTTTGGCAAGTTTATCATTCCATGGTAACCGGCATGACAGAGACAGGAAACAGATTTATGGATATTCAGATTCCGGATGAGCGAAGAAGGGCCCTCATTGCAGGCGTATGCACCGGGGATCCGCATGACTTTGAGGTCGGTATGGAAGAGCTTGTGAACCTCACGTATTCGTGCGGCATGGAGCCGGTGAGAAAGGTTACGCAGCATCTTCCCTGGACAGACAGGGCGACCTGCGCGGGCCCCGGCAAGGTGGAGGAGATCCGGTCCCTGGCAGATGCGGAAGAGGCAGACCTTGTCATTTTCAACAATCATCTTTCACCGGCACAGATTTCCAACCTGACGAAGCTTCTGGATGTGGAGGTGCTGGACCGGACGGCGCTGATTCTTCAGATCTTCGCGGAACATGCCTCCACAAAGGAAGCAAGGGCCCAGGTGGAGTATGCAAGACTTAGGTACATGCTCCCGCGCCTTGCGGGACTCCGGAGAAACCTGTCAAGACAGGGCGGAGGAAGCGGGTCGCTGTCCAACAAGGGCTCCGGTGAAATGCAGATCGAACTGGACAGAAGGCACATCGAGCGAAGGATGACGGTGCTGCGCAGGGAGCTGAAGAAGATTGCGCTGAATCGTGAAACACAGCGCAGGAGAAGGATGCGGAACCGGATTCCCCTGGTATCTCTTGTCGGGTATACGAATGCGGGAAAATCGACGCTGATGAATGCGCTGATTGACTATTGCAGCAAGGATTCTCCCGCGCAGATCAGGCTTGAGGAAAATGACAGGCATGTCTTCGTAAAGGATATGGTCTTTGCAACGCTCGATACGGCAGTCAGGCGGATCGAGCCGGAGGGAGAGACGCCATTTCTGCTATCCGACACGGTCGGCTTCATCAATGATCTTCCGACGTTCCTTGTGGAAGCCTTTCATTCCACGCTGGAGGAAGTGCTGCTGGCAGACCTGATCCTTGAGATCGTCGATGCTTCCGATCCGGAACATGCGATGCAGATGGAGGTGACTTCCCGCACACTGCAGGAAATGGGGGCCGGAGGCATTCCGCGGATCATCGTCATGAACAAAGCGGACCTGACGGGAGATCGTGCGGGCCATCCGGCGTCTGACCGGATCCGGATCTCGGCCAGAAACGGGGACGGGGTCGGCGACCTGATCCGGATGATCGAAGAGAAGTTAAGCGGTGACACGGTTCAGGTAACCGTCCTGCTTCCTTATGACAAGCTGTCGGTATCAGACATGCTGCGCCGCAGGGCTGTCATTCTCAGGGAGGAGTATGTGCCGGAGGGACTGAGACTGGATGTACGGATGAACCTTGGCATGCTTAACAGCTGCCGGGATTATATTGTCTGAGAAATGCATAAAAATACGGGAAGGAAGAGGATGGAGGCAAAGATGGACAGGAAGGCCCAAAACAGTTATGAACGGATCTATGATGTCGTCAGGCAGATCCCGCGCGGAAAGGTAGCCAGCTATGGCCAGGTGGCAGCGCTTGCGGGAAACCGGAGATGGGCACGTGTGGTCGGCTATGCGCTTCATGTGAATCCGGATGAAGAGGGAATTCCGTGTTACCGTGTTGTGACGAAGGATGGATGCGTATCCAGGGCATTCGCGTTCGGAGGGCGGAACCGGCAGATCGAACTGCTTGAGGCGGACGGGATAGGCTTTATCGACGGACATGTTGATATGGAACGGTTTCAGTGGGACACGCCCTGGGTTCAGAACCTGTAGTGAGGTTCCATCTTCGCAGGCAGCCGCATGAGCGCGAAGCGCTACTGCATCCGCTGTCGCGTCTGCGTTTTGCTCATTAGGAGGGTGGGTTGCTCATACGAACCTTGATTCTGTGCTTCGATAAATCGAGCACAGAA
>CACXFW010000021.1 GCA_902767065.1 uncultured Lachnospiraceae bacterium
AAAACATGATTCAGCCCCCTGAGAATCCTCTCAGGGGGCTGAGCTGTTCCTTCTGTATCTCTGTGTTCCTTATTCTTTCCCTTACTTTTCCTTCTCGCCTCTGTAGTCCCTGCTGTTCCTTACTCTTCCTTCTCTTCCCTCTCGTCCCTGTGTTCCCTGCGGTTCTTTCCTGTTCGTTCCTGTTCTTTCTCTTCCCTCTCGTTCCTGCGGTTCTTTCCTCTTTCTTCCTTCTTTTCCTTCTTTCTCTTCCTTTTCCTGCGGATCAGGAAGATCAGAAGCAGAACCGCCGCTGCCAGCACGAGCGCCACAATGGCGATCCGTCCCCGTATGTCCTTGTTCTGGCGCAGGGTTTCGTAGTAGACAAATGACCCTCCGTTCGGAAGGGAAAACACGAGATAGCTTCCGTCCTTCTCATACGTGGTCTCTGCCAGCGTCCCATTCTGCGCGCAGGTAAACAGTCTGCCGCCCGCAGGCAGTTTGGCACGGACCGTAAGATCCTGATCATAATCATTTACGGACAGGGTTTTCGCGTCAATCATGGGACCGGTCAGCCGGTCCGCGATTGTCTGCCTGATCCGTGTTTTCATCCGGGACATCTTACTGCCGGACATCTCCGATTCCGTCTCATCCGCAGACGCCTTGGCGGTGTTCTCTCCCTGAATCTCCATCTCCAGCATCTCAGCGAGGGATTCGGTAGAAACAGGAGACTGCTCAGGAGAGTATTCCGAGACCGTAAGCGCCTGTCCTTCATAGAAGATCCCTTCAGCCAGATAATCCGGCACGTCACCTCCCGATGAGAGGGTGGTTGTCGGCCGGTGCCAGGAGCCTTCCACATTCTGGCTTGTGAAAATATGGTCCCGGCTGAAGTCGTCCCATACCCAGTAAGAGGTATCTTTATTCGGAACCTCCGGCAGGGTCTTCAGGCTGTCTCCGAAAGGAACCTCCACGGTTTCATACACTTCCCCCTCCACGAGGAAGGTGACTGTACAGGTATTCCCGAGAGAACCCACGCCGGATTCGCCAGGCATTTCTTCTGAAGGCGCGCCGGCACTCTGGCCGCCTGCACCAGGCATTTCTTCTGAAGACGCACCGGCACTCTGGCTGCCTGCGCCGGGCATTTCTTCTGAAGGCGCACCGGCACTCTGGCCGCCTGCGCCGGACCATTCTTCTTCTGACTCTTCCCTGGGCGGCGCCGGCCAGGCAATACCGGTATATCCGATATTATCAATTCCGCCTATGCCGTAATCCACATATCTGCATCCGGAAACGGTTCCGTCTGCCTGTCCTGCGATTGCGCCGAAATACTCCGTGCTTTCCCCGATATAACTGCAGGAAATGCAGTCCCTGATATTTGTGCCTTTTCCGGCAATCCCGCCGACATAGGCGCCTCCCGTAAGCAGGCTTGAGGTGCTGCTGCTCGTCACAGTTCCCCTGGACTGTCCGACGATCCCTCCGCAAAAGTCCCCTTCCTGCACGGTGATCGTTCCTGTATTGATGCTGTCCGTAACGATCCCGAATTCCATCATTCCGCAGATCCCGCCTGCGCCTTCCTTTTTCGCAGTGACCGGGCCGGTATTATGGCATTGTCTCGCCGCGGCAAAGATCGTATACCTTGCATCCTTCAGCAGATAGTTCGAGACATCAAGAACCCCCTCCGCGTCGATTTTATTCTCAAAGCCGATGCATCCGCAGATGCCGCCGATGTTGGTGTCGCCGTCTGTCTCTCCCCTGTTCAGGCAGCGCTCCAGGGCAGAGGAATCACTCTGGTAGGGATTCTGCTCGGAGACATCCGTCTGCGTATATCTGTCTTCCAGGGAAACATTTTCTGTCAAGTCAAAAAAGGTATCCAGAATCAGATCCAGCTGCGTGGTGACGGCATCAATGTCCGCCGCTGCCGAAGCGGTCAGCGCGCTTGTATCATCCGCAATCGGAATGATCGAATCAGCAAGCTTCTGGAAATTGTCGTAAAAGGAAACCGTATCGGGTACCCTGACCGTAAGGCCCGCCAGAATCTGCTGCGCGTTTGCGATCGCAGCCGTATCCAGAAGGTCGGAACTGTCTGTGAGAAGCTCCTGAAGCAGTGCGCGAAGCTGCGCTGTATCAGGAAAGATTGAATCCACATCAACCTTCAGGTCGGAATCATGAGATGCGTCGGAGGAAAGAGCATCCCCCACCGATGTGTTCCGATCCAGATCTGAATGGTATTCGAGAATGGTCGTCCCGGAGGAAGGGGCCTCATCTTCAATCAGCTCGTCTGTACCGGATCCGGTCCGGACGCTCTCCTCCGGAATGACATTTCCCGGGAGCATTTCTGTCAGATTGTCTCCGGACATCTCCGCCGGATCCCCGGACATCATCAAGGGAGCTCCGGATACCTCCGGTACCTGTGCACTCATCACGGCCACATCTTCCGGCACCTGTACCGGCATCACGGCCACATCTTCCGGCGCCTGTGCACTCATCCCGGCCACATCTTCCGGCGCATCCGCGCTCATCACGGCAGAATCATCATCTTCTATGATGGTATCATCCGGCACCTGATCGGAAATAACCTCCCCGGCCAGACCTCCTCCATTCTCCTGCCCCGCATCCGGAATGATGCTCTCCACGCCATCTGCAAGATCAGAAATGATTGCTCCGGCGTCTGGCGCATTCACGCCGTCCGGGATCAAAGAACTGACATCTCCCGCATTTACGCCGTCCGGAATCAAAGAACTGACATCTCCCGCATTCGTGCCGTCCGGGATCAAAGAACTGACATCTCCCGCATTCGCGCTGTCCGGAATCAAAGAGCTGACATTGCCCGGAAGAAGATTTCCTGCACCTGTTTCCGGCAGAAGGCTCTGGTTCCCGGGAGTTAAGGCACCTTTTCCAATGCCGCTCTCGCGGCTGTTCAGATATTCGTCCAGCTTTTTCCACCAGTCAGCTTCCCGCTCATCCAGGACAGACCGGATGGTATTGCGGATATTTCCCGTGACATCCACATTCAAAGGGAGCCGGAAGAAATCCGTTTCCCCGATGAGCTTAGCCAGATTTCGGAGAACCGTCTTGACTCTCTCCGCATCCTGGAGGTTCACGGCATTCAGAAGCTCCAGCGTCAGACTGGAGATTTCGGAAGAAACCCTCTCGATCTCGGATCCGGCCGCATCCGTGACCTTCTCCAGATCATCGGCCGCCGCCTGCGCGTATCCTTTCGCAGCATGAACATCCTCCGTGATCCTGCCGGTCGAATCTGCCAGGTCATAGGCCAGTGTATCAAGGAGCACGTTCAGCGTCTTCAACTGTTCCTTCAGCACCTTCAGCCGGTCCTGGGAGTACTCCCAGATACTCTCCGGCTCCAGCTGCCCGAGAATTCCGCCGACATCCTTGCGGCCGGAGACGGTCCCGTCATTCGTACACGCAGCAATAAAACCGGCAGACCGTCCGCAGATCCCGCCTACATTGTAGCCGGTATGCGCATAGCCGGTTTCACCCAGATTCTGGCATTCGCTGATCAGGCCGTCCGAATATCCGCAGATGCCTCCTGCATCCATGATATCGACAAAGTCCTCCGCGCTCACGGAAGAGACATCAAAGGAAGACAGATTCGTAAGATTCGAAACAAGGCTGCTCTTCGTCTGCTCGTCGGTTTCGATGTATTCGTTATTGACACTGCTCTGATTCGTACAGCCCAGAATGCTGCCGGCGTTCTCCCCGCAGATTCCTCCCGCGCTGTGGCGGGAAAGAATCTTCCCTTTCACGCTGCAGCCGCTGATCATCCCCTGCTGCAGATTGACGCCGGCAATCCCGCCGCACTTTTCCTGGGCGAGGACATCGCCATTAAAACTGCAGTTCAGGATCGCACCCGCGTTATTTCCTGCGATCCCGCCTATGGAGGTAGCGCTTCCGCCCGGTTCGATCCACCCTTCCACATTCAGGTTCCGGACCACCGCTCCCTGTCCGACATAACGCATGAAACCAAGGTCAGAGCCCTCGGAACGAACGATAATTCCCCGGATCGTATGGCCCTGCCCGTCAAATACTCCCCAGAACCAGGGGATCGGTGTGAATTTTCTTCCGGCCAGACTGATATCCTGCGTCAGAACCACTTCCAGGTTCCTGGAATTGGTATCAACCGCGCACCTTTTCGCCAGCGCGTCCAGATCCGCAGCCTCTGAGATCTCGATTCTCTCCCATGGAACCTGCAGTTCGGTTTCGGTTTCCGCCTCCGTCTCATCACTGTATTCCGGCCGCGTGGCCCCGGTCCTCTCCTGCGCGAAGATTCCGTCCGCCGGAAGCATGCCGCAAAAAAGAGATGCGGCAGCGATGCCGGAAATTACCCTTCTGATACGAATTCTCTCCGCCGCTCTCATGAGATAACCTCCTTCCCGCTGTCCGTTCCCGTTTCCTTTCCATCCTGTGTCCCGTTTCCGGCCTGCTGCGGATTCTTTACCGCGCCTGCCGGCTGAACTGCCTCCCTCGCATCGCCCTTTTCCGGCTTCGCGCTGCCTCGCTGTGCTTCCTCTTT
>CACXFW010000022.1 GCA_902767065.1 uncultured Lachnospiraceae bacterium
ATATAAAAGAACGCCTGTGAACAGGCAGGTCAGCAGGGCAAGGAGGAGAATTCCTCCGATCAGTTTTCGTCGGGGACTTTTCATAATGATTCGGTACCTCTCCGTATCAACGGCCAGGTTCAATAACGGTAACTATTCAGCACCCCCATTGCTCAGAACACTTCGTGTTCTTCGCTGTCCCTCGGACTATCACTTTCGAACGGGATCCGGCTCCTGGCATCATTCTGTGAACCCCTGAAGTTCTTCCCTATCATACCATTCTTTTGGCAATGTCTCCATAAAAAACATCAGGGCGCAGAAACGGCGCTATCCTGATCCATCTGTATCCCGGACTCTGGTATGGTATGGTATAATATGATGATTACAGCGCCAGGCAATCCGCAGCCGGCTTCGGCGGCTTTGAGATTGCCGGTAAACAGCTACAGGAAGGAGAGAAATATCCGTGTCAGAGAGTTTTCAAGACAGACTGAAGCAGCTTCGGTCCGAAAAGGGGATCACCCAGCAGCAGCTTGCTTCCATGATGTACATCACCCGCTCCACCATCTCCAGATGGGAAAGCGGACAGCGCATACCGGACCTGGTGCTGCTGCCGCGGCTGGCAGAATGCCTGGGCGTCGATATCTCCCAGCTGATTCCGGACGGCAGGCAGCCCCGGCACACTCCGGTGGTGATCATCGTGGATGACGAGCCGCCGATCCTCACAGGCGGCCTGAACACACTGTGCGAGGTACTGCCCGGCATGGAAATCACCGGTTTCACCAGGCCCGCGGAAGCGATCGAATATGCCAGCCACAACCACGTGGATCTGGCCTTTCTGGATATTGAGATGGGTAAAATCAACGGATTCGAGGTCTGTGAAAAGCTGCTGGAGCTCAATCCGTCCACAAATGTCATCTTTCTGACGGCCTTCCCGGACTACGCGTTGGATGCCTGGAAAACGGGAGCCAGAGGCTTTCTGGTGAAACCGCTGGATCAGCGCGATGTAACCGAACTATTAAGCAGGCTGGGCATTCTCCGCTCCGAAGGAAAGGCAGACTAGATAATCAATCCTGCATCGTCAACGCAGACAGCAAAACAGGAGGTGTTCTGTGCTTCACTGGATGGATCTTCTCAATTCTACCATGGGGGTGGCCGGCCTGATGCTGACAACCCTCGGCCTGGTCCTGTCCATCGTATGCCGCCCCCTGGAGCGCTGGACAAGGGGTTATTTCATCACGAACTTCTCCATCATGATCGTCTACACCTTATCCGTGACGGTCAGCAATTTTGCTGTCTTCTACAGCCTTCCCTTCCTGCTGAAGCCAAGCGTATTCATGGAATCGCTGTCCTCCTCGCTGCTGATGCCGCTTCTTACGGTCTACCTGCTGAGGCTGTGCAGAGAAAACCTTAGCACAAGCCCGCTGTTCATCGCGGTCATGATGCTGTGGACGGTATATTTCGCATTGCTGCTCTTCACCCAGTTTACCACCGTCATCTATTCCATCGGGGCAGACGGCGTGTACCGCCGGGGAGCGCTGTATCCCCTGCTGCTCATCCCGCCGGCGGCAACCATGCTTCTGAACCTTGCCGGACTCTGGCGAAGGAGGCGGAAGCTGACCGGCAGACAGCGGCTTGCCCTGCTGATCTATATCGCCGCGCCGCTTCTTGGAATGGTGATCCAGATGTTCTTCTACGGCTTGCTCCTGGTCGCATACGGCACGATCACAGGCGCGCTGGCGATGTTCGTGTTTATCCTCTCAGAACAGGTGGACATGACCATCCGGCAGACCAGGGACAACGCCGAAAAGGAATTCAGCCTGAGGGTTTTGCAGATGCGGCCTCACTTTATCTACAATGCCATGACCAGCATTTACTACCTGATCGACACCGATCCGCAGACGGCAAAGGAAGCTATCCGTGGATTCTCGAATTATCTGCACCGGAATTTCAACGCCGTAACCAAGACCGAGCAGGTGAGCTTTGAGGAAGAGCTGGCACACACCCAGGCCTATCTCGCCGTGGAAGAAGCACGTTTCGGGAACCGGCTGCAGGTTTCCTACGACATTCCGCACAAAAGATTCCATCTGCCGCCCCTGACGCTCGAGCCCATCGTGGAAAACGCCGTCAAGCACGGAATGGATCCGGACTGCGATCCGTTTCGCATCCTGATCCGTACCCGCGCCCTTGACGGCGGCAGTGAGATTACGGTTGAAAACAATGGCACAGACTTCAATCCCGGGGAATCAAACCGGGAAGGGGTGGGACTGAGCAATGTCAGGGAGCGTCTGGCCCTGATGTGCTCAGGCAGTCTGGAAATCACGCAAAGAGAAGGAGGCGGGGCAATCGCAACATTGTGGATCCCCGCCCCCGATCAGCAAGAGAAGAATCAATATAATCGCCCGGCATCAAAGTGATGCCGGTCACCCTTTGCCCTGCTCCACCGCTTTGATATCATCAGCGGACGCCTCTTTCAGCGCATAGGTATCGAAAGCAGGCTCATCCGGAAGCCGGATCTGGACAGAATGAAGCTTGGCAAGCTGCACGCTTCCGCTCACCAGATCAAGGTCAAATACATGTCCGCCCCTGGTGTGGTCCTGGGAGAGGAAGTGCAGATGCCATCCCGGCGCGTTGATCCCATCCATATAATCAGGAAAATACACACCGACCAGAGTCCCCTTGATTCTCTCAAAGAAAAAGTCCCTCTGCGTTTTGGAAAGCATCTCCTTCAGTTCCACATGGTGCGCATGGGTGGCTGATTCCGATCTCGCGGACACCTTCTCAAAGAAGCCGTCAATCCGCACGACATGCATACTGTTCAGGCCGAATCCTTCTTCGATCTTTAAGGTCAGCCATTCCTTCAAAGAGTCGATGTTCTCCTTTTTCCCGATCTCATGCTTCTCCCAGTCGTCTGTCTGTGCAACAGCCGCGAAGGGCACGCCTTTTTCCGGGGATGCCTCCTCCGCGCTCCCGTCCTGGGCCGCCCTGTAGCATTTTCCGTCCAGAACAATCATTTCGCCATCTACGCCGCTGAAAGTCCCCAGGCCGATGCTTCCATGGTCAAGCAGCTTTGCGACATCGACGACCGGCCGCGTGTAACCCATCGACAGCGCCTGCAGGGTGGATACCTGATACATATAGCTTCCGTTCATTTTCCATCTCCTCTTCTGCGGTTTTCCTCTCCTCAACCCGAAACAAGGTCCATAAGCGCCTCATAATCCTTGAGGTTATAGCTTTTGTAATACGGAACCTCCAGCCGCCCGTCATTGATTGCCCTGATCAGCTCTTCCCGCCTGGGATCATCCTCCTGAAGGTCAATCCCGGTAATCCTCCAGCTGTTGTCTGTCTCCGGCTTCACCGGCGACATTTTTTCAAAATACTTCACAATCATGTCCCGTATGGAAATGGAGGATTCCCATTCCTTCTCACCCGCGACAAGATTCTCTCCCTTCAGCGTGGACGAATACCGGTAATTCGTGACGGCCAGTGTCAGCGTCTGGTCATCCCTGAGCGGCTTCCCGCGGAACATCACATTTTCAATGCGCTCGCCCTTCGGCTTCGAAAGGTTGATGTCGTAAACGATGCCTTCAAACATATCATAGTAACTGCCGGGAATGTCAGGGTCAAAGGAAATATTGATATCTCCTCTGGTCCACTGGTTATAGTACGCGGCAGACCACTCCATATAATCCTTCAGCTCCTTCCCGGTAACCCTCAGACGGCAGAGCGTATTATTGTATTCGTAGATCCTGAAGATATCCCTGTCGGAAATATCCCCTTCCGGCAGGTCGCAGGTATCCCGGAACATAGGGGAGGCAGACACGTCCGCGCCGGAATTCATCAACTGAACCTTCAGAATCAGGTCGACCAGGGGGGTATCCTCCAGCCTTCCCTGCGGAATCCCTGAGATCTCATTCTCCGGCTGGAACCTGGCAGTGGCAAAGCCGACCACTGTGGACGGCTCTTCTTCGGTATCTTTCTCCTTTGCACTCAGCGCCTGAGCCAGGGCAGCTTCATGCGCCTTCCTGACTTCCGGGAGCTTGCAAAGGCCCTGATCCGGCTGGTAATCCTCCATCGAAATGATCGATACCCCGGAATCGGTCACATTCTTCTCCTCATCAAGTGTCAGGTCGAAACGGACGATCTCGCGGCCGGCGTTCCGCACTCCGCCGATCACCGTCTGCCCCTGCCGGGCATGCACCGTCGTGTGATAATGGCCAACCTGCAGTACATCAATCTCCGGATTCTCGTCGAGAATCCTCTGCGCACTGTCTCCTCCTTTGGCGTCCTCGTACTCCCCGGCCATCCCCATATGGGCGGAAACCATGAGGATATCTGCCCGGTCCCCGATCTCGGTAATCGCCTTTTTCACCGCTTTCGAGGCATCCTCGAAGGAAAGACCGCTCACCCCTTCCCTGTCCCCCTCCAGACGCGGAACGTCCGGGGTGACGACGCCGATCACTGCCAGCCGGATTCCGCCTCGCTCCAGGATCGTCCATCCTTCTCCCGTCAGAAGCTTTCCGTCTTCACCGGACACATTCTGGCCCAGCACCGGAAACCGTGCCGTGTCAAGCATCTGAAGCAGATCGTCAACGCCCCAGTCAAACTCATGATTTCCAATCGTCATGGCATCATAGCCCATGTCATTCATGGCCGCGATGACCGGATGCGGCTCTTCCGGATGCCTGCAGGCAATCTCATCCGTCAGGACATTTCCCTGGATCTCATCGCCTCCATCAATCAGAAATGTAACCGGATTCCCGTTCCTCGTCTCCTGAATACAGGTGTACAGGCGGGCCATGCCATAATCGGTTTCCCTGTTCTCTTCATAGGACCAGCAGCAGATGTTCCCGTGTATATCAGATGTCCCAAGAATGACTACATGTGTTTCCATCGGTTCATTCTCCTCTATAGGCAACCGTTTATTCCTGACAATATCCGTTCGGATGCCGATACCGTAATCGAAACTGCTTCGTCCTTCGGACTCGTACTTTCGAACGGCATCTGGCTCCTTTGCAGCAACAACTCCGGAAACCATCCATGCCACAGCCGCAGCAAGAAGCAGGCTTCGTCCTGGTATCCGTCCTTTCATCTGTTTCTCCTTACTGGATGAACCATAGCGCCCCGGCCTGGTTTTCGCTATAATAAAGGTGCCTGCTGACCGAAGAAAGGCCGCCTATTCCGGCTGGTCCAGGAATTTCCATTCAATAAACCGTTTTGACATATATTCATCGTCATATCTTTGGTCCAGGAATTCCTCGAAAGAAGACTCTGCCTTGATTCCCTGATGGCGCCTGCTCCAGCGCGCGATGCAGATCACCGTGTAGACCATGTTGATCAGCATGAAAACAGAGAGGATGATAATAAGAACCCTGAATATGCCATGCTCAAACTGAGACAGTCCCTTGCTGATCAGCGGGCAGAACCGGCTGTAGGCAAACCCGACAAGCGCCCAGACAATTGTCATTCTCAGGCAGATATGGCCGCGGAAATTCATGAAATAATCAGAGTAATCCCATGCACGCATGGAAAGCCCGAATTCCAGAAGCAATCCTCCGATCACCTCCAGGCCGTCTCCGACCAGGGCATATCCGATCAGCTCCAGGACATATCCCTTCCCCTGCAGCGCGGCAGCCATCAGGTAGAATCCCACTGTACCAAACCCATACAGCAGGCAGAAGGGACCCCACATCGTAACCACGTGAGTCTCCCATCTTCCGAACGCGATCAGGTAAAAAAATCCCTCGATCAGGACACCTGCGAGGTTCGCGATCATGAACAGCCAGAAGCAGATTCCATAACTGACCCGGATGGGCATCTTCGGCTTTTTTTCGGGCATACCATATCCTTTCTGTACTCGCGAACGAAATCTATTGCCGAATAGAATTCTTCACCGGCATCAGGACTCCGTCACCGGCATAGCCTGTGACACCTCATGCCCAATTCCGCGGTATATGCAGTTCACGTAACATGTCTGCCTTCCGCAGCCATTAACGTGAACCAGTATAAAACAAACTCCTCTATCAAACGATCGTTTATGACTGGCAGGATCCGTTCGGATGCCGGTCCCGTGATCAAAGCCGCTTCGTTCTTCGGACACATACTTTCGAACGGGATCCGGCGGTCATGGGAACGGGTTGAAACCCCGGGAATACATATTTTCAGGCTATATTCGCCGTGAGGCGAATATAGCCTGCTCATTATGACAAACATGTAATCAGGGTAACTATTCAGGGATTCAGAACAGCAAAGCGCTGCTTTGCCCCGCATCTTAATCCGGTCAATCGTCCTGCTCTTCGGATTCTTCCTCCGCCTGATCAGCCTCCTGGGCAGCTTCTTCTTTCCTGGCTTCCGCGCTGGCCATTGCAGAGGTTACCATGTCATAGGCCTTCTGCTGACCCTGAATGAAGAAGTCCGCAACGGAGTCAGCCTGCTCCACAAGATGATCATTCGCCATCTTCTGGAAATCCTCCAGAGCCTTCATGAAGGCCTTCGGAGACATCGCAAACATCTGCGCGAAAGGCAGGGAAGACGTATCATCCGGCATAGACGCGGAGATTGTTTCCTGCATCTCCAGGATGTACTCAAACAGCTGATTCCACTGCTTCTTGCCGTTATCCACGGACGACTTCTGCATATCAATATTCTGCATCCAGAAGGACTTCAGCATGGACTTGAAACCATCCTTCCTCGCGCCGTTGTCCCCCTCTTTGCGGTTCGGAGCTCCAAACCAGCCATTGGGCGCAAACGGCATCGGCGGTACAGGAGGCATCGGGAACGCTCCTCCCTGGAACATCGGCATGAATCCCTTGAACGCTTTCTTCTTACTCATCGTGTTTTCTCCTTTCATTATCGGTGAAAAATATTTACGCAATGCCAGACTCAGCATTTTTGGCGTCATGTTTCTCATGCTCGCGGGAATATTTCCAATATCGAAGCCCGTAAGCTTAATCACCAGCTCCCTGAGTCCCGGGATGCGGAACACTTTGGAGAGCTTTCCCTTCTGGATATCCGGAATCGCGGCAAACAGTTCAGACAGAATATTGTAAGGATCTCCCTCCAATTCCTCCGGTATCCCCGCGCCCATCGTAGCGAGTTCCCCTTCCGCGGCCTTGATCAGCAGGATGTCCTTGGCCTCGCCGTCCACCTTTACAGGCTTGACCGAAAAACGGTCTCCCGAAACGGAACCGGAAGCGAGCACCCTGGTATCCACCTTACCGCTGGAATTCAGAGGAATGCTGTCTGTCAGCACACACTGTCCCGGCATGTTCGTATCAGCCAGCACATCGTCCTGAATGAACACCTGGATCAGGGCCTTGCGCAGGGTGGTCAGGGCAGCCGGCCCTCTGCCGGTCGTCTGCACGTAGAGAACCGGAATATTGTCATGGAGCGTCTTGTGAAGCTCCGGAACAACGCCGCAGGC
>CACXFW010000023.1 GCA_902767065.1 uncultured Lachnospiraceae bacterium
AAGGCTGCCATGAAGGAAGTCAAGATGGCTTTGCTGGAGGCGGATGTCTCCTTCAAGGTGGTCAGGTCTTTCGTGAAGACCGTACAGGAAAAGGCGATCGGCCAGGATGTCATGAACGGCCTCAATCCCGGCCAGATGGTCATCAAGATCGTCAGCGATGAACTGACATCCCTGATGGGCTCGGAGACGACGGAGCTTAAGCTCAAGGGTGGAAATGACGTTACGGTTCTCATGATGATGGGTCTTCAGGGCGCAGGAAAGACGACGACCTGCGCGAAGCTTGCGGCGAAGCTGAAAAGCCGGGGACGGAGACCTCTGATTGCCGCGTGTGACGTGTACCGCCCTGCTGCGATCAAGCAGCTGCAGGTCAGTGCCGCGAAGGTGAACATCCCTGTCTTTGAGATGGGGACAAAGGTCAGCCCTCCGGAGATCGCCCGGGAAGCGGTGAAGTATGCCAGGGAGAACAATTATAACGTACTGCTTCTGGATACGGCCGGACGGCTTCAGATCGATGACGCGATGATGGAGGAGCTTCAGGAGATCCGCGCTCTGGTTGACGTGGACCAGACAATTCTGGTCGTGGACGCGATGACCGGACAGGATGCCGTGAATGTTGCCTCGACCTTCGAAGAGAAGATCGGGATCGACGGTGTGATCCTGACCAAGCTTGACGGCGACACAAGAGGCGGCGCTGCGCTTTCCATCCGGTCTGCCTGCGGCAAGCCGATCCTGTTTGTCGGCATGGGCGAGAAGCCGGAGGACCTTGAACAGTTCTATCCGGACCGCATGAGTTCCAGGATTCTCGGAATGGGCGATGTTCTGAGCCTGATCGAGAAGGCCCAGGAGAACCTGGATGAGGAGCGCGCAAGGGATATGGAAGCCAGATTCCGCAAGGCTTCCTTCGGGTTTGACGACTATCTGGAATCCGTCGCGCAGATGAAGAAGATGGGCGGCATGAGTTCGATCCTGAAGATGCTTCCGGGCATGGGAGGGTCGCAGCTGTCCCAGCTTGAGGATCAGATCGACGAGAGCCAGATGCAGCGCACCGAGGCGATCATCCTTTCGATGACTCCAAAGGAGCGTTCGAATCCGGATCTTCTCAACCAGTCGCGGAAGATCCGGATCGCAAAGGGGGCCGGGGTCGACATTGGCGAGGTGAACAAGCTTGTCAAGCAGTTCGATCAGGCAAGAAAGCTTATGAAACAGTTTGGTGGCGGCATGGGCCGCAAGCGCCGCTCAGGCCTGAAGCTTCCCTTCGGGGGCGGCGGACTGTTTTAAAGAACTGTCCGGAAACAACAGTAATTCTGTGACAGTTATCTAAGTTCATGATTTTATTTATTTCAGGAGGAACAGATCAATGGCTGTAAAGATGAGACTCAGAAGAACAGGAAAGAAGAAGGCGCCTTTTTACCGCATCGTCGTAGCGGATTCCAGATCTCCGCGTGACGGACGCTGCATCGCCGAGCTCGGCACCTATGATCCGAATCAGGACCCGAGCGTTTTCCATATTGACGAAGAGGAAGCGAAGAAGTGGCTTGCCAATGGCGCGCAGCCGACTGCTGTCGTCGCTAAGCTTCTGAAGCTCGCAGGGATCGAAAAATAAAATAAGGGAGATCGAATGAGAGAGTTAGTTGAAACAATCGCAAAAGCTCTTGTCGAACACCCGGATGAAGTTGTTGTCACAGAAAAAGCAAGCGGGAGATCGATCCTGATTGAACTGCAGGTTGCCCCTTCAGATATGGGCAAGGTTATCGGGAAGCAGGGGAGAATCGCAAAAGCGATCCGTTCCGTGGTGAAAGCTGTCGCTTCCAGGGACGACAAGAAAGTAATCATCGACATTGTGGAATAGGGAGACCTTGACCCGCCTTCGCCGGACAAGCCGGCATGGCGGGTCTTTGCGCTGCGCAGAAAGATGGAAGAATATCTGAAGATCGGGGCGGTCATTTCCACACACGCGCTCAGGGGGGAAGTGAAGGTTTTCCCTACGACGGAGGATGTGCGGAGATATGATGACCTTAATCAAGTGTACGTGGAGGCGCCTTCCGGGAAGGAGTGCCTCAGGGTTGAGAGGGTCCGGTACTTTAAGAACCTTGTGATTGTCAAGTTCCGGGACCTTGACAGGATCGAGGATGTGGAGAGGCTCGTGAAGAAGGATCTGTTCGTTTCCAGACAGGACGCGATTCCTCTGGGAGAGAACGAATTCTTTATCTGCGACGTGATCGGACTGTCGGTCGTGACAGATGACGGAAGGGTGCTTGGAAGTGTGAAGGATGTCATGGAGACAGGTGCCAATGACGTCTATATCGTGTCAAAAAAGGAGGATCCGAAGTCGGAGCTCCTTCTTCCCGCGACGAAGGAGGTCATCCTGAAGATCAGTCCGCCGGATGGCATCATGACCGTGCACCTTCTCCCGGGACTGGAGGATTGAGGAAATGCATGAAGAGGAGCAGAAGACGGGAACACACAAAAAAGCGATCAACATTCTCCTGTATATCATCTTCACGGCAGCCTTTGTCAGCGGAAGGGTATTTCAATGGATGATGAGCCAGGTCAGCCTGAACCTGGATGAGATCCTGTACACC
>CACXFW010000024.1 GCA_902767065.1 uncultured Lachnospiraceae bacterium
GATGCCAGTATTGGGCATGAGGTGGCCGCCGAAGGCGGACGGAGTCCTGATGCCAGTTAAGAGCGCGAAGCGCGGAACAATCCGTAGAATCACTTTTGACGGGTAAATCATACATCCGGCACGACGAAGTCCGCCCGGATCCTCAGATGGAATAAGGCCGCGATACGGAAAACACCGGGTTGTACATAGGATCATGCGGATGAGAGCGGATGTAGTCCGGAATCTGCTCAAACCGGTAGAAAAGGGGAACGCCGTGGATCTCGCCGGTCAGCGTGACGCTGACATAAGGAAGGAGCGTGATCCTCTTTTCTTTTTCCCTGAGGTCCAGGCACAGTTCATAGAAGAAGCGTTCATTGAGCTTTTTCGGATGCGTCTTTTTGATGAACTGATCAAGATCCGCGCGGCGGATCAGGAGAAAATGCCTCCCAACCAGGCTGACACAGTGCTGGCTGTCGGTCAGATGGTAATACCCCGGAAATTCGACACTCTGCCGGAAGAAGGGAGAAGCAATCATCCCGTCCTGATCGTAGATCAGCCCGTATTCGTAGATCCTGTCGGCAGAGGACATCACCTTGCCGGCTGCGATCCCCACCTCCGGCCGCTGGCAGTTGGAGACAAGGTCAGACAGCCAGCTGCGGTTATCAGGCAGCGCTGCAACATGATCCAGGAACAGGACATAGTCGCCCTTTACATCGGAATATCTTTCTGCCAGCTCGAACCGGTCATAGTCTGTCTTTTCCCGGAAACGAAGACAGGACGCCTCCGCGCAGTTTGTCAGAACGACCGATACGAGAGGCTGCCCCTGCAGCTGATAGCGCGTACGGTAGAAGCCAAGGTTTTCCGTCTTCGTGGAGGAGGCCGGAACACCGGTACGCTGGAAATAGCTGTTCAGCGCATTCTCCGCGGCGTCATACGCATACATCTTGCTGGTCGGGTCGCCTGCCACGGAATTGGTATGAATCCGCCAGTGATACAGGACCCTGGGAATATGGCAGATCCTTTGCGCCTTCTGTGTCGTGCGCAGGATAAAGTCATAATCCTGTGATCCGTCCATGGTGGTCGAGAATCCCTTCACCTGATCCACGATGGATTTCTTTACAACATAAAAATGCGTGATGTAGTTGCAGCACAGCAGATAATCCTGATCAAAATCCGGCTTTAAGTTGGGATCATAGTAGCGCTTCAGTGCGGAATCGTACTTGTCCTCGTCCGAATACAGGACCTGCGCGCCAGGGTGCTGATTGATCATGCGCACAACCTCATAGAGCGCGTCAGGCGTGAGAAAATCATCGTGATCCAGCAGTGCGATATAGTCGCCGCCGGCGAGGGAAAGGGCGGCGTTGGTGTTGCCGGCAATTCCCAGATTCTCCTCCAGAGATTTGAGGAGGATCGAAGGATGTCTGCGCTGGAAGGACCGGACAACGGACCGGATGAGAGTGTGGTCCGGGCTCCCGTCAGCAATGCACAGCTCCCAGTTCGGATAGCTCTGCGCGACGACGGATTCGATCATCTCCACCAGGTAATCCCAGGGGGTGTTGTAGGTCGGGACAATGATGCTGATGACAGGCTCATATGGAAAATGAACCTCCGCCTGCCTTGCAAGCGTCTCGCTGTCGGCGCTGTGCTTTTTGACATACTCGTTATAGCGGCTGCCCTTGCGCAGAAGATCAATCGTGTGCGCTGCCGTTTTTCTAAGGCCATACGCGTTCAGGTAACGGCGCGCGTCATCCAGATTCTTCTTTGACAGAAGCGACGATACCTTTGTCGTCGTGAAGATGGTACTTTGCGCCAGGAAGGATGCCCTGGAGGCAGCCTCGGATACGCCGGAGCGAAGTGCTTCGGATGCTTTGGAATAAAATGAATTCGAGTCCTGTTTCATGGGGAGTAACCGTCCGCTTTTGATGATGGTACGATGGCTGCCGTTGTTTTTTGCTTATGCAGATGTTAGAATAACATAATTGTATTTCTTGTACAAGGAGGCTCACTATGCTCAGCTTCGGGAAGACGCCGGCGATGGAATATCATGTCGGCACGGTGTGTGAAGCGGATGATCCACAGCTGAAACCATACGAGCGCTGGATCCTGGAGAATGAAAAGGAGATCTGGCGGGAGGAAGGGACGGATGTCCGGAGGGTGACCGGTACGAAGCCGGAGGAGTTCACCGGCAGGATCACGGCACTTTGCCTGACAGGCTTTGGGCGGAAGGATCTTGCCTGTGTCAATGAAGCGATCCTCTCCTGCACCAGCGAGTATATGATCCTTTACGATGACGACATCCGGTTCTCGCCGGATGCATTTTCCGTGATTTCCCGCTGCGTCATGGATGGGAAGAAGCCGGATTTTATCTACTGCGATGAAGACAGGATCGATCCTGAGGGCGTCAGAACGGATCCGTTCTTCAAGCCGGGATGGTCCCCGGATACGCTGATGTCCTTCCTGTACGTC
Organism: uncultured Lachnospiraceae bacterium; assembly: GCA_902767065.1. GTDB lineage: Bacteria > Bacillota > Clostridia > Lachnospirales > Lachnospiraceae > Porcincola. The sequence goes on from CACXFW010000024.1 coordinate 2,446, forward strand.
GGAAGGGCAGGGGTGTTCCGTACCTGCCTGTTGAAAAAGCTGGGCGGCCTGCGCAGCGAATATGGCACTGAGGCGTATTATGATCTGGTGCTGCGGTTCACCGAAAAGGCGGGGATGATCCGCCATATCCCGAAGGTTCTGTATCATGTTTTTACCGGATGTAAAGAACGGGCGCGGGATCCGCAGGCTCAGATCCGCCTGAAGGAAGACGCCCTGAAGCGCAGGGGAACGCCCGGCGAGGTGTTCTGGAATGAGGATCATAAGGAAGCGGATGTCCGGTATCAGGTTCAGGGAGAGCCTCTGGTCTCCATCATCATTCCGTCAAAGGATCATTACCAGATGCTGTCGGAATGCCTGGAGTCGATCCGGGAGCATACCTGTTATCCGCATTACGAGCTGATCATCGTGGATAACGGAAGCGGTCCGGAGCAGAAGGAGAAGATCGAAGCTCTGGCGAAGAGGCATGGCGCGTGTTATCTCTGGCAGCCGATGCCCTTCAACTTCTCCGCGATGTGTAATCTGGGCGCGCGAAAAGCGTCCGGAGAATATCTGTTGTTGCTCAATGATGATGTCCTGGCGGGAGAAGGCAGCTGGCTGTCGCTTTTGCTTGCCCAGGCACAGCTTCCCCATTGCGGGGCGGTGGGGGCAAAACTGCTGTATCCCGATACCGGGAAGATCCAGCACGCCGGAATCGTGAATCTGGAAGTCGGCGCGGTCCATGCGCTGATGGGAAGGGAAGAGGAGAAGGACTGGTACTTCCACCGCAACAAGGTTACGTACAATTACTGCGCGGTGACAGGCGCCTGCCTGATGGTTTCCCGGGAGAAATATACTGCCGCCGGCGAAATGGATGAGCGGCTTTCCATCTCTTATAATGATGTCGGTCTGTGCTTTGCCCTGATGGAGAAGGGATACCATAACTGTGTGCGCAATGACGCGGTGCTCCGGCATCATGAATCTGCCAGCAGAGGATCTGATTTTCTTTCCGGGGAGAAAATGGCCAGGCTTGCCAGGGAGTGCCGGATCCTGTACCGGACATTTCCCGGGATGAGGGGGAAGGATCCCTGCTACAACCGGAATCTGACGGGAGTGGGAAACGATTTCGCGCTGAACATGGTGTATAAGGCAAAACCGTCCAGGTCCTTTTCCGGTCCGCTGCCGCCTTCGGAAGGCCGGATTGTGTGTATTCTCAATGAGGTGGAGACCATCGGCCGGACCTGGGTCATATCGGGGTATCTTTTCACAGGACGGATCGACGGTCCCGCAGTGGACAGAGTGTGCGAATATGATCTGATTCTCGAGGAGGAGAGCGGTGCGTGCCGGTGCTTTCGGATTGACGACATCCGGGAGGATGATACGCGGTTCGTGACCATCGAGGACAAAAAGGGGCAGTGGAACATCCCCTATACGCTGTTCCGGATCAGGGTCGGACAGAGCCAGGTCCGCCCGGATGTGCGCTATGAGATCGTTCTGGGACTGAAGCGCCCAGACGGCCGGATCGATCCTTTGCGGACGGGGTATTATCTGACGGCGCAGGAGGTGTGAATTGGATGAGAAGGAGTTTCCCTATGAACCTGGCCGGATTTGACCGGATGGATCATCGAAGACGGACGATATGGATCGTAATCTTTTGCGTGGTTGTATCCGCAGCTCTTGCGATTGTCCTGTCCTTTGGAATGAGGCGGGTATTCAGCCGGAGCATGAAGGTCTGCCATCTGGCGACGGTCGGGCTTACGGAATCGGTGACTGACCAGATGTTGGATCAGGATACCTATACGCAGACCTTTATTTCTCCCTTTGACAGGTTGAAAAGCGTAGAGGTAATCTTTGGAACCTATGCTCAGACGCCGGGCGAGGGACAGCTGCTTGTGACTTTGCTTCATGGGGAGGAAAAGGTCAGGACCTGGAAGATCCCTCTGTCTCTCATCCCTGATATGTCTTACCTGAAACTGGATCTGGATCAGGTCTGCTCCTGTTCACCGGGGGATGAGTTTGCTCTGCGGTTTCGTACGAAGGGGGCTGTGAGCGGAGCGTCCATTGCAATCTGCAAGTCGGTCAGGGAGTATGGTTCGGATGCGGTTGCTCCCTTTGACATCTCCAAAACCGGAGAACCGGAAAAAAACGGAGAACCGCTCGAAGGAGACCTGTGCTTTCGTCTGCGCGGGAGCTGCCCGGCCAATATGAAGGCACTGCTTCCGGTGATGCTGTTTCTTTGCCTGATTCTTTCCCTGATCCTGGCAAGAGGACTGTTCTATCGGTACTGGAATGAAACGCTGAAGCTGGATGAGCTGATCATTTTTCTTCTGGTGGCGGCATGCTGCCTTCTGTTCACGCAGTTTTTTGACCAGCTGAACACCAGCGTGGGCGGGTTCTATTTTCTGAACGCTTTGAGGGAAGGAAAGCTGCTGCAGTTTTACAGCTACCAGCTCGGAGTCAGATATTTTGGCATGATTGGGAACTACAATATCGTGGTGTATCTTGCCATGGCGGTTCTTCATCTGCCGTATTATCTTCTGACGCAGCTGAAGGTGATTACGCTGGACGCGCATACGATTGTTCTGTACTACAATGTGATCCTCGGGGTCATACTGTATCTGTGCGGAAGGATCTTCCGGAATGTGCTGCAAGGCTACGGTGCCAAGGAGAGACAGGCTTCTTTCGGGAGGATCCTTTTTTACCTCTCACCGATCGTGCTTTTTGGTACGGTTGGATTTGTCCAGCAGGATCTGCTGTACGTATTGTTTTTGCTTCTGGGACTCAGGCTGCATCAGAAAGGCAGGAAGGATATGGCTTTTCTGGTCATGTCTGTGTCTGTTGCACTGAAGTCCATTCCACTGTTCATCCTGGTTCCGTTTATTCTTCTGTCGGAGAAGAATATCTGGAGGGATATCCGGTATGTGATGGAAATCCTTCTTGTGACGCTCATTACAGGAATCATCTACGGGTCGGATGCAGGCTATCAGTCTGTCGATCATGCGATGTATTATAAAAACCTGTTCACCTCCGTCATGACGCTGTCCCACTGGGAGGCCAGCCTGTTTCTGGTGCTCTGGTTTGTGTTTGTCTGCTGGTGCTTCTACCATAAGCCGATGGAAGACTGGAAGAACCTGTTTATCGCTTCCCTGGGCGGATTCTCTTTGTTTGTGCTGTTCTGCGGATGGAACCCGCAGTATCTGGTCGGATACGGGATCGTGATCGCGGTATTTGGCCTGATGACTTCGGATAAGAACCGGTACCTGACAGTTATGACGGTTCTGTCGGGGAGCCTGATCGCCATGTCCTGCCTGTATTTCACGGACAATGTCGACAATTACATGTGTTTTTTTGGCCTGCCGGTGCTGCTTGCCGGGTTTGATTCAAGAGTACCCGCGGTAGCTCTCAGTATACTGGTGAAGGAGAATGTCTCCCTCCCTCTGGAGTATCTTCAGATGGCAGCCCTGTCGCTCATGATGGCCGCGGTTATTTTCCTGCTTTTTCGCGGCTGGCAGGAGATAAAAGGAAGAAGCGGCCTTGTGGAAATGAAAAAGAATGAGATCTACAGCATCCTGATGTACCTTCCGGCTGTACCGATCATTCTGTACATGATGGTCTCATACGGATTGATTTTTGCACAGTAAGGAGTGCGAGGCACTGTTGCAGCGGCGCCGCTTTAGGCTGCATAAGTATTAAGAGGGAAATGAGTTGAAGGTAGTTTTGCTTGCAGGTGGCTTCGGAACGCGGTTTTCCGAGGAGTCGGAGTTTAAGCCGAAGCCGATGATCGAGATCGGCGGAATGCCGATTCTGTGGCACATTATGAAGGAGTATTCCCACTACGGCTTTAATGAGTTTGTGATCTGTGCCGGGTATAAACAACATATCATCAAGGAATGGTTTGCGGATTATTTCCTGCACACGTCGGATATTACGTTTGACTTTACACAGGGCAGCAGGGTCATTGTGCATGACCAGTATGTCGAGCCATGGAAGGTCACGGTGGTGGATACGGGACTGCATACCATGACAGGCGGAAGGCTGAAGCGGATCCGGAAATATGTCGGGGAAGAGCCGTTCCTGATGACCTACGGGGATGGCGTGTGTGATGTCGATATCTGTAAGCTTGTCGATTATCATAAGGAGCATGGGAAGATTGCGACGCTGACTGCGGTGAAGCAGAAGCAGCAGAAGGGAATCCTCAGCATCGGAGGCGATAATGCCGTCCACTCCTTCCGGGAGAAGGCGGCGGATGACGGAGCGCTGATTAACGCCGGGTATATGGTTCTGAACCCGGAGATCTTTTCTTATATCGAGGATGATTCGACCGTGTTTGAGCAGGAGCCTCTCGAGAAGCTTGCGGTCAGGGGAGAACTGATGTCGTATACTCACGAAGGATTCTGGCAGTGCATGGATACGAAACGTGAAAAGGATATGCTGGAGAAGCTGTGGGATGACCGATGCGCGCCGTGGTGCACCTGGGGATATGAGAGATAGGGGATGCAGATGAGATATCTGTCAATGAAAGGAAGAGGGAAGGAATGAAGATCAGACTGGCGGATTATGTCGCCGGATTCCTGGTGTCGCACGGCGTGAAGGATGTTTTTTCTGTTGTCGGCGGCGGCGCGATGCACCTGAATGACGCGCTTGGCCATCAGGAAGGACTCAGGGTGACCTACAATCATCATGAACAGGCATGCGCCATGGCTGCGGAAGCGTATGCCAGACTGGAGAACCGGATTGCCGCGGTGTGTGTGACGACCGGCCCCGGCGGCACCAACGCGGTCACGGGGGTTGTGTGCGGCTGGCTGGATTCGATTCCGATGTTTGTGATCAGCGGGCAGGTACGATATGATACGACGGCACGTTTTGCGCGGAAGGAAACCGGAGCCAGGCTGCGCTCGATGGGAGATCAGGAATATGATATCGTCAGATCCGTCGAACCGATGACGAAGTATGCGGTCATGATTGAGGATCCGGGCAAGATCCGGTATTGTCTGGAGAAGGCATGGCACCTTGCGACAACGGGACGGCCCGGCCCGGTGTGGATTGATATTCCTGTCAACTTCCAGGGAGGATTGATTGAGACAGAGAATCTTCCAGGATATGATCCGGCGGAGGATGATGCGGACCTTCCTCCTGAGGTGTCGGAAGAAGTAATTGATACGGTGCTTGAGAAGATCCGCCGCGCGAAACGGCCGGTCTTTCACGCGGGATACGGAATCCGTCTTTCCGGGGGCTATGAGGTGTTTCGCTCTGTTGCAAAGAAGCTGAACATCCCTGTTGTGACTTATTGGAATGCAATCGATCTGATCGAGGATGAGGATCCTTTGTATGTGGGACGTGCCGGCAATATGGGCGACCGCCCCGGCAACTGGGCGATTCAGAATGCGGATCTGATCCTGGCGGTCGGCACGCGTATTTCGATCCGCCAGACAGGCTACAACTGGAGAACCTGGGCGCGGGCCGCGGAAGTGATCATGGTCGATATTGATCCGAATGAGATGAGGAAGCCGACGATTCATGTTGATCTGCCTGTCTGGGCGGACGCAAAGGACTTCCTTACGAAGCTGGACGCGGCAGCCGGCGGGAAGGTCTTTGGGGGACAGGAATGGATCAAGACCTGCCAGCGGTGGAAAAAGGACTATCCGGTCGTCCGTCCGGATCAGTGGGAAGACAACGGGGAGGGCGCAAACGTCTACGCATTTGTCCGCTGCCTCAGCAGCCGTCTGCCGGAAGGAAGCCTGAGCGCTGTGTCCAACGGGGCCTGCTGTGTCGCGGGACATCAGGCGTATGTGATCAAGAAGGGCAGCCGTTTTACGAATAACAGTGCGATTGCCAGCATGGGATACGGACTGCCGGCGGCCATCGGTACTTGCATCGGCGCAGGCAGGAAGGAGACGATCTGCCTGGAGGGTGACGGTTCTATCATGATGAATCTGCAGGAGATGCAGACAATCATTACCAACCATCTGCCGGTCAAGATCTTCCTGATCAATAATAATGGGTACCATTCTATCCGGATTACGCAGACGAATCTGTTCGGCCATCATACGAAGGTGGGAATCGGACCGGAGTCGGGGGATCTTTCTTTCCCGAGGTTTGAGGCGGTTGCGAAGGCGTTCGGTTATCCGTATTACAGCGTGCACAGCAATTCGCAGATGAAGGAAGTGATCGATGAAGTCCTTTCCCGGGAAGGTGCGGTATTGTGCGAAATCTTTACCGATACGAAGCAGGTCTGGGAGCCGAAGAGCAGCGCAAAGCGGCTTGCAGACGGCACCCTGGTGAGCCCGCCGCTTGAAGATCTTGCTCCGTTTCTGCCGCGGGAAGAGCTTGCGCGGAATATGTTTATCCCCTTGATCGAGGAGCCGGATACCGTTTGAAAGTACGAGTCCGAAGGGCGAAGCAGCTTCGATTGCGGGATCGGCATCCGGACGGATCCTGGCAGGATATAGAAGAGGAAAAGCGGCGATGAATGATGTCCCTGCCGGTGAAGAAGGAAAAATGAAAAGAGCAGTCATCACAGGTGCGACAGGAGCGATCGGGACAGCCCTGATCAGGGAACTCATTGAGAATCAGGTTGAGGTCCTGGTCCTGTTCCGGGAGGGCTCCGCAAGGAAAGACCGGATTCCGGTTCATCCGCTGGTGAAGGCGAGGGCATGTTCTCTGGATGGGTATGATAGCTTTGCGCAAACCGGTGACTTTGCTTATGATGTGTTCTATCATCTTGCCTGGAACGGTACGACAGGCCCACAGCGCAATGACTGGTATCTCCAGAATCAGAATGTGAAGTATGCCCTGGATGCTGTTGCACTGGCTTCCAGACTTGGATGCAGACGGTTTATCGGCATCGGTTCCCAGGCAGAATATGGGAGAGTGGACGGGATTCTTGGTCCGGATACGCCAGCCTGCCCGGAAACCGGCTATGGGATCGCGAAGCTGGCAGCAGGGCTGATGACCCGGGAGTATGCCCGCCAGCTTGGAATGGTACATCACTGGGTCCGTGTACTGAGCGTCTATGGGCCTGGAGATGGCAGCCAGTCTTTGGTCATGACTGCGATCCGGGAATTCATGGAAGGGTCCGGGGCAAAATTCACCAAAGGGGAGCAGGACTGGGATTACCTGAACAGTGCAGATGCCGCGAGGGCACTTTACAGGATGGGCTGGCGCGGCGTTGATGGAAGGACCTATGTCCTGGGCGGGGGGAAGAGCGCAAAGCTCAGGGATTACATCGAGGTGATCCGGCAGGAGGTCAATCCAGAAGCCTTCGCTTTGTATGGTGCGGTTCCCTATTCCGACAGACAGGTGATGCATCTGGAGGCGGACATATCGGATCTGAGGGCGGACCTTGGCTGGGAGCCGGCCATCGGCTTCCGGGAGGGGATCCGGGCACTTCTTCGGGAGATGCCGGTTTGACTTGTTTTGGGAGAAGTATGTTGAGATGAGCGATACCATGAAAAAAGTCAGCGTTCTGATTCCCTGTTTTAACGAAGAGGAAAACGTGCGGCCGATGAGTGAGGCGGTGGTCTCGCTGTTTGAGCATGAGCTGACGCAGTACGATTACGAGCTGATCTTCATCGACAATGACTCCAGTGATCAGACCCGGCCGATCCTGCGGGATATCTGTGCGCACAACCATAAGGTAAAGGCGATCTTCAATGCAAAAAACTTCGGGCAGTTCAACTCTCCGTTTTACGGAATCCTTCAGACGACGGGCGACTGCGTGATCCAGATGGTCTGTGACTTTCAGGATCCGATCGACCTGATTCCGCAGTACCTTGCGGAGTGGGAAAACGGATTCAGGATCGTGATCGGAATCAAGACCGCGAGCAGGGAAAGTCCCCTGATCTATCATATGAGATCCCTGTATTACAAGGTATTGCATCGCTTTTCCAATGTCGAGCAGATTGAACATTTCACAGGATCCGGATTGTATGACAGGTCGTTTATTGAGGTGTTAAGAGATCTTGATGATCCGACTCCGTTCATGAGAGGGATCGTCGCGGAGCTTGGATATAAAGTAAAGAAGATTCCTTACGAGCAGCCCAGACGACGTGCCGGAAAAACACACAACAATTTCGCGACCCTGTATGACGCGGCAATGCTGAGTTTTACGACGTATACGAAGATCGGACTGCGTCTTGCGACATTTGTCGGTGCCTTCTGCGCCCTGCTTAGCTTCGTGATCGCGATCGTTTACCTGGTCCTGAAGCTGGTCTACTGGGACCGTTTCGTTGCCGGGATGGCGCCCCTTCTGATCGGGATGTTCCTGCTGGGATCCGTGCAGCTGATCTTTATCGGGCTGATGGGGGAATACATCCTGAGCATGAATGCGAGGCTGATGAGGCGTCCGCTGGTGATCGAGGAAGAGAGAATTAATTTTGATGAGCCGGGAGGCGGGGACTTAGGCCTGCCGGAAGAGGGAGGCAAAAGCCGGAGCGGGGTTATTTCTGAGGAGAGTCCAAATGTGGAAGAATGAATCCGAAGCAAGAGAGCAGATCAGACAGCTGGTGGGAGAGTACTATCATCAGTTTATGGAGAAGCAGGATGCGTTTCATCCGCAAGACAGGATCAGCTACGCGGCCCGGGTCTTTGATGAGAAGGAAATGCAGAGCCTGACCGATGCGATGCTGGACTTCTGGCTGACGACAGGAAGATTCGCGGAGAGGTTCGAGAAGGAATTCGCGAAATGGATCGGGGTGCGGTATGCGCATCTGGTGAACAGCGGATCCTCCGCCAATCTGATCGCGTTCATGGCGCTGACAGCGCCGGAGCTTGGGGAGAGGCAGATCAGGAAGGGAGACGAGGTCATCACGGTTGCCTGCGGTTTTCCGACGACGGTAACGCCGATCCTGCAGTACGGTGCGGTTCCGGTCTTTGTGGATGTTACAGTCCCGCAGTATAACATTGATACAACACAACTGGAACAGGCACTCTCCGAAAAGACAAAAGCGGTAATGATTGCCCATACATTAGGCAATCCTTTTGATATCAAAGCAGTCAAGGCGTTCTGCGACCGTCACGGCCTGTGGCTGGTCGAGGATAACTGCGACGCGCTGGGTTCCCGGTACACCATCGACGGGGAAACCCGCTACACCGGAACCTGGGGCGACATCGGCACCAGCAGCTTCTATCCGCCCCATCATATGACCATGGGCGAAGGCGGCTGCGTGTACACCAACGATCCCCTGCTGCATCGCCTGATCCTGTCCTATCGCGACTGGGGCCGCGACTGCATATGCCCCTCGGGCCGGGACAATTTCTGCGGCCACCGCTTCGACGGCCAGTTCGGCGAGCTGCCCAAGGGCTATGACCACAAGTATGTATACAGCCACTTCGGCTACA
>CACXFW010000025.1 GCA_902767065.1 uncultured Lachnospiraceae bacterium
ATGTTATAGCAAACGACAAAAGTGTTTTTCTTTTGTCGTTTGCTATAAGTTGTTTTCTGAACAGATCCTTAAGGTTGTATTTTGGCAGTTGAAAGGCTATACTGTTTTCAGGGATATTCATTGATCCGGTGTCTCAGGGCGCCAATTCTTCATGAGGAGGACATTCAAATATGATAGAGTTCATCATCGGTGAAAAGGGAAAAGGTAAGACCAAGGTTCTGCTTGAGAAAGCTAATCGGGAAGTAAAGGAAGCAACCGGCAATGTTGTTTACCTGGACAAGAACACGCAGCATATGTTTGAACTGAACAATCGGATCCGTCTTATTGATGTCACCAATTACCCGCTCACCGACGCGGACGAATTCATAGGATTTATCTGCGGGATCATTTCCCAGGATCATGATCTGGAAAAAGTCTATCTCGACAGTTTCCTCAAGATCTCGAAGCTTGAAAGCCATGATATGGACGTTTCCGCGGTGCTTCCTGTTCTGAAGCAGCTTACTTCGATCAGCGCGCAGTTTTCCGTGGATTTCATCATCAGCATCTCACTGACTAAGCAGCAGCTTCCGGAAGAATACCATTCCATGGTTGTCGCGGAGCTGTAAGAATCCTGTTTTCAGGGTGCGGCATCATAGTGCGGCGTCTGTGTGCTGCGTTTATCGAGTAGGATTCATCCTACTCGAATTTCTTTCGAGGAGCGTATCTTTTGGCATTCTTTTGGAGAAATAATCAGGTCAGAAGGTCTGACAAAGTAAGAGGCATCCCGACATCCGTGAATGTAGGCACGCTGATGTTCGGGCTGATTCTTGTCTATATCATCATCACGCTGTTCCTTTATCTGACACAGAAGCATGTTGCCAGCTATGAGGTCGTTGAAGGGACGATCTCCGGAAACTACCGTTACAGCGCGATCGCTCTGAAGGAAGAAGAAGTAGAAAAGAGCAACGTTTCGGGAAACATCACCTATTATGCCAGAGAAGGATCCAAGGCGAATGTGGATATGCTGATCTGCTCTGTGGGAGGCGTATCGACGTTGACTGATCCGGCCGGCAAAGACATTGTGACCAGCCTGTCTGAAGACGATATTGCGAAGGCGAAAAATGAAATGACGATCTTTGCCGTCAATTTCAGTGAGAATATGTTCTCCGGAGTCTACAGTTTTAAGTCCGATATGCAGGGAGTCATTCTTCAGTCCTCGATCAACGAGGATGCGGGGAAGTATATCCGGGGCAGCTATAAGGCTCCTGCCTCCGGATTCGTTGTGTATTCCGTAGACGGGATGGAGGGGCTGACCGCCGATCAGCTGACCATGGACTGCTTTAGCGTCGGTTCTTACAAGAGCACCAATCTCAGACTGAAAAGCTCCGTCAACGCAGGAGACCCGATCTATAAACTGGTTACAAACGATACCTGGGAGCTCTGTTTTCCTGTCGATGACGCGCTCAAAAGAGATCTGGAAGGCGTCACGAAGATCCGTCTGAGGTTTCTCAAGGACAACACAACCTTTGCCGCGCCAATTGAGATGGTGGAGGGTGCGGACGGGGTCTACGGCAAGATCACCCTGAAGAGCTCGCTTGTCAGGTTTGTTTCCGACCGGTATCTTGAGATCGAACTGATCCTGAGCAGGGCAAGGGGATTGAAGATCCCTGTCACGGCCATCACCCAGAAGACCTTTGTTGAGATTCCGGAAGAGTATGTCAGTGTCAATGAGGACTCGGGCAATGAGGTGTTTCTGATGCGTGAGACCTTCCTCGCGGATGGTTCCTCCTCTGTTTCGAATGTTACCGCAACCGTATATTCCCACGATGAGGAGAACGGGTGCTATCTCATCAATCCCGGTCTTTTTGAAACCGGTGACTATGTCGTGATGCCGGGAACTACCCGGAAGGTGCAGATCACGGACGATTCGATCCGCACGATCCAGGGGGTCTACAACATCAACAAGGGATATGCCGTATTCCGGCAGGTCGGGATTATTGATGAAAATGAGGAATTCTGTATTGTGGAGCCGGGATCTGTCTATGGTCTGTCCGCGCATGACCGGATTGTTCTGGACGCGTCAAAGGTCAAAGACGACGATATTATCAAGGGGTAACTGCCATGGGGTTTATTGAAGAGAATCTGAAGAACGTGGAAGAGAGGATCCACAGAGCCTTAGTTCGTTCCGGACGCCGGAGAGAGGATGTCACGCTGATCGTTGTCAGCAAGACCAAGCCGGTCTCGATGATCCAGGAGGTCATTGAGCTTGGCCCCAGAGACTTCGGAGAGAACAAACCGCAGGAGCTTCGTGACAAATATGAGCTTCTCCCGAAGGATCTCAGATGGCATATGATCGGGAACCTGCAGCGCAACAAGGTGAAATATGTTGTGGGGAGAGCCGTTCTGATCCACTCGCTCGGTTCCTATGAACTTGCCCTTGAGATTGAAAAAGAAAGCGCGAAGCGCGGGATCATCATGCCGTGCCTGGTAGAAGTCAACATGGCGCACGAGGCAACCAAGGGCGGGATCGGACCGGAGGAGGCTGTCGGTTTCATCCATCGCATTGCGCCTCTTACACATCTGAAGATCGAAGGTCTGATGACCGTCGCGCCGTTTGTTCAGGATCCGGAAGAGAACCGGTCCTGTTTCCAGGGGCTCAGGAATTTGGCGGTTGACATAGACCGTGAAAACATCGATAATGTCTGTATGCGCCATTTGAGCATGGGTATGACCGGGGATTTTGAGATTGCTGTAGAAGAAGGCGCTACCATGATCCGTGTCGGAACAGGGATTCTGGGAGAGAGGAATTATAGCTTATGAGTGTATTTGACAGGTTTCTCAATTCGATCAAGCTGAATGATGACGACGATCTGGAGGAAGAAGAATACTTCGATGAGGAAGAGGATGACATCGATGAGCTCCCTCCGGCCAGACGTATTTTAGCGAAAGAAGAAGACGATGAGCCGATCTTTGATGAAGATGTGGCTGCAATGAGAAGGCAGTCGCGTTCCCGGGGATCTTCTTCCAGACTGTCAAGACGCCCCAAAAGCAGTAGTGTTACCGGCAGCGCGATCCCGTCTCCCAAGGTTTCCGCTTTCCGTCCCAGGAGACAGGCAGCGGAAGATGAGCCGGAACGCAACAATTTCTCGGTGTGTGTGATCCGCCCGAAGTCAATGGAAGATGCGCTTCAGATTGCGCAGATGCTGATTGCCCACTGTACCGTGATCCTGAATCTGGAGGGACTGGATCTGGATATTTCGCAGCGTATTTTTGACTTCGCATCCGGCGCCTGCTGCGCGAGCCGGGGGCGTCTGGACAAGATCAGCAATTACATCTTTGTCCTCACCCCTCATGATGTGGATATAACAGGCGAATTCCAACAGATCCTGACAGGAACATTTGATCCGAATCTGGATCTTGACCTGAGCGAGGACCTGTAACCATCTCCTGAGTGTATGGTCGGGTCTCCTTGATCCGGATCTGAGCAATGATCATCGGTATCCAACTTATACTGGTCAACGTCAGCGCTTTTCAGGCGTCAGCGCCGGAAGAAAGCGTTTAGGTTGACCGACCGCATATACCGCGGAATTGGGCATGAGGTGGCCGCCGAAGGCGGACGGAGTCCTGATGCCATAGAAATCTTTTTAATCGGCAATGATTTTTGTTCGCGAGTATATAATCAGGTACGAAGCAATGCGATACGCGTCACAGGAGTCGATCCTCTGGCGTTTTTTTATGAGGAAAGGCGATAGAAAATGGCAGCAGATAACAGGAAGAATCAGACAGACTTGAGCGAACCTGTCGAGGTAAAAACGCGCGGGAATGCCTCGTACATGATCTATCCGGAGGATTCCTTCCAGAAGCTTGCGCTTTGTCTGGAAGAGATCGGAAGCAGGGATTGCCGTATCTGTGTGGTCACTGACAGCAATGTGGAGAAACTGTACCTTCAGGAGGTATTGGATCTTCTTAAGGGATCGTGCAGGGAGCTGATCAGTTATACGCTTCCGGCGGGAGAAGAACACAAGAATCTGGATGAGATCCGTAAGCTGTATCAATGCCTGATCGAACACGAGATGGACCGGCGGGATCTGATTGTTGCCCTCGGCGGGGGTGTCACCGGAGATATGGCAGGATTTGCTGCCGCAACCTATCTGAGGGGAATCCGTTTCATACAGG
>CACXFW010000026.1 GCA_902767065.1 uncultured Lachnospiraceae bacterium
CGGGGATGCAGAGGCGCTGTGGAAGTCCAGGCAGGAAGAGCCTGCCTTTGCATCCGTGGAATACTGGTGGCTGGACGAATTCATCAAAGAGATCCGTTTCGGGAAACACACCTATACCCCGGCACAGCTGCGGGCCATGCCGAAGAAAAAAAGGGAAAAGGCAAATGACTCCACGGTCCGGATCCTCTGGAGGTGCGGGATCAGCCAGGAGCTTCCCACAGGGATCGTTCGGTTTGTCCAGCATCCGGGGAGCAAGGCAAAGCTCTGGAACGATTACATGCTGGAGCATGCAGACCGCTATCCGCAGCACGCGGAGGTGGTAAGGCGGATGAGGGAGAAGAAGGAATAAAAAGCGCAGGCGGGATTCTGCAGGCGCGGGAAGGAGAACGGGATGAATGTTGAAAAGATCATACTGAAGCCGAAAAAGACGAAAGGCTCCGGCAAACTCCGCGTCTGCGGTTACGCCAGGGTATCCACGGAAGCCGATGAACAGAAGACCAGCTTTGACGAACAGGTCATGCACTATTCGAGAACCATCGAAGCCAATCCGGAGTGGGAATACGCGGGCGTGTACGCCGATTACGGTATCACGGGCACCAGCGCGGACAAGCGGCCGGAGTTCCAGCGGATGATCAAAGACTGCGAGGAAGGGCGCATCAACCTGATCCTCACCAAGTCGATCAGCCGCTTTGCCAGGAACACCCTCGAATGCCTGACTTACGTCCGGAAGCTGAACGATATGGGCGTCCACATCATTTTCGAGAGCAACCACATCGACACCCGGACGGCATTCTCGGAGATGCTCCTGACCGTCCTGGCTGCCTTTGCGCAGGAAGAGAGCCGGTCCATTTCCGAGAACACGATCTGGGGGATCCGGAAGCGGTTTGAAGAAGGGGTCACCCGCTGGTGCAGGCTCTACGGATACGAAAAGAATGAGAACGGGGAATACCAGATCGTGCCGGAAGAAGCGGCGGTCGTGCAGAAGATCTTCTGGCTGTATGAGCATGGGCTGAGTGCCAGGGAGATCTGCGCTTATCTTGGGGAGAAGGGAATCGCAAGCCCCCAGGGGAAACCGAAATGGTCGACCTCGGCAGTCGGTCATCTGCTTGCGAATGAACGCTATGCCGGGGACATCCTCCTGCAGAAGACCTTCGTGGAGAACCATATCACCCATAAGCCGGTGCGCAATGACAGCACCGAGGTACCGAGCTTCTATATTGAGAACCACCACACGCCGATCATAACGAGAAGGCAGTTTGAGCGGTGCAGGAAGATCGCGGAAATGCGCATGAGCCACGGGGAGAAGATGGGGAAGAGGACCTGCAACCAGTACCCCGCGGCAGAGAAGCTCAGATGCCCTTATTGCGGCTCCGTGCTCTACCAGCGGAGCATCCCTTCCCTTCCGCATCATGCGGCCGGCTGGTGCTGTGAGAAGGGCGGGGACGCCTGCAGGGGCTTCATCATGCGCTCGGCCCTGATGGAAGAAGCCCTTCTGGAAGCGTACCGCAGGCTGGATCCGGAAAAGGTAGAAGGCAAGGCCGGGAGCCCGCGGTTTGGAAAAGCCGCCGCGCTGACGTTGGAGATCAAGAAAGAGTATCCGGAAATGGCGAGCGTGGAATACTGGTGGGTGGATGACCTCATCGACCACATCGAATTCGGCGCGCACAGCAGGACGGAACTGGAGATCCGCAGGCTGGCGGCTCTCGGGGAGGATGCGGCAGATGACCGTACCATGAAGGTCTTCTGGAAATGCGGACTGATTACCACGGTCCATTCGGGTGTGGTGACGGGCAAAGACCATCCCGCCTCCATAGCGGAAGTTCACTGGCGGGGCGTGGAGCGTGAACTGATGAAACAGGAAGGTGAGACGGCATGAAGATCACAAAGATACCTCGTAAAAGGGACCTGCACAAGAAGAGGGTGGCGGCCTACTGCCGCACCTCAACGGATCTTGACAACCAGGAAGACAGCTACGAGATGCAGATGGCGTACTATACCAGCTTCATCGAGGCGCATGAGGAGTGGGAGTTTGTCGGCATCTATGCGGACGAGAAATCAGGTACTAAGGCAGAAAACCGTCCGGGATTTCAGAAGCTTATCAGGGATTCGCTTGATGGATA
>CACXFW010000027.1 GCA_902767065.1 uncultured Lachnospiraceae bacterium
ACGAACCAGGTCCGGATCCTGCCATGGTCTATAACAGACGCGCAGCAGGATACGGAACGGTCTGAGGGACGGGATCAGCGGCTGCTCCATGGACAGATCCCGGAGCAGGAAGGCCAGCTGATCTGCACCCGGTATACTCCGCTTGCGCACCGGTCAGACGGCGACATGCAGCACGCCCTGACGCTACTGGAGATCGAGCTGATCACCGGCCGGACACACCAGATCCGGGCTCACCTGGCATCCGCCGGTCATCCGGTCGTCGGAGACCCCAAGTATGGCAGCAGAAGGAGAAATGAGTATTTTGCCCGGGAATACCAGCTGCACAGGCAGCTGCTTCACGCGGGAAGAATTGTATTCCCGGAGGAAGACGGCGTATTGGGCGATCTGAGCGGAAGGGAGTTTACGGCAAAGCTTCCGGAAGACTTTGAGAGGATCCTCCGTTCAGAGAATATCCGGCACCCAGGCGGAGACTGAGAATGGCAACATGGAATTCACGGGGACTTCGGGGAAGCACGCTCGAAGACCTGATCAACCGGACAAATGATCAGTACCGGGAGAAAAACCTTGCACTGATCCAGAAGATCCCGACCCCGATCACGCCGATCGATATCGATAAGGAATCGAGGCACATCACACTGGCGTATTTCGGACAGAAGTCCACGGTAGACTATATCGGCGCAGTCCAGGGCGTACCAGTGTGCTTTGACGCCAAAGAGACCAGGAGTGAAACCTTCAGCCTTCAGAATGTCCATGAGCATCAGGTGAAATTCATGAGAGGGTTCGAGGAGCAGAAGGGGATTGCATTTCTCCTGATCTTTTACTCCTCGCGCGACGAATTTTACTATATGCCGTTCAGCGATCTTGACCGGGCATGGGAGCGGGCGCAGAACAATGGAAGAAAATCGATTCCTTTCAGTGAGATCGATCCCACATTCCGGATCTGGCCGAACCGGCATGGGATTCTCCTTCCTTATCTGGATGCGCTTCAGCTGGATCTTGAACGTCATCCCTGGGCGGATGAGTGAGATCCTGTGAGCAAGGTTGACACCGCCGGGCAGTTTCGATAAGATAACGGTTGTTTCATGCTTTACCATGGTAAAGCGATCTGGCCGTACAGGTAGAAATGAGTGAACTGACAGCAGGGATGAAAATGAACCAGAAAATACTTCATACGCCGGAAGGCGTCCGGGATATCTATGGCGGGGAATGCAAACGCAAGCAGGTTCTGGAGCGCAGGCTTCAGCAGGTGCTTGCATCCTTCGGATATCAGGAGATTGAGACGCCGACCTTTGAATACTTTGATGTCTTTGGAAGTGATGTCGGGACGATTCCCTCAAAGGACCTTTACAAGTTCTTTGACAGGGAGGGCAATACCCTGGCCCTCAGGCCGGACTTCACCCCTTCCATCGCAAGAGCCGCGAGCCGGTACTTTCCCGTGTCTGAGAAGCCGGTGCGTCTGAGCTATCTCGGCCGGACGTTTGTCAATCATCAGGAACACCGCGGAAGGCTGAAGGAAAACACGGAGATCGGCGCGGAACTGATCGGAGAGAGCGCGGTTGACGCGGATGCGGAGATAATCGCGATGGCGACCTCCATGCTCCTGGCATCGGGACTGAAGGAATTTCAGATCAGCATCGGCAATGTTGGATTCTATGAAAGCCTTGTCGAAGAAGCCAGGATCGACGATCAGACAAAGGAGAAGCTCCGCCTGCTGATCCACAACCACAATCCGTTTGGCGTGGAGCAGCTTCTGTCCGGATTCAGCATGGATCCGAAGATCCGCACAATTCTAACACAGCTCACATCCCTGAACGGGGCGGATGACATGCTGGATCGTGCATTTGCGCTCACCGAAGGACTTCGCGCAAGAGACGCCGTCGTGAGGCTGATGGAGATCCTGAAGATCGTCAGGATCTACGGGCTGCAGCGCCATGTCAGCTTCGACCTTGGCATGCTGTCCGCTTATACGTACTACACCGGGGTCATCTTCCGGGGGTATACTTACGGGAGCGGGGACGCCGTGGTCAAGGGCGGACGATATGACACGCTGCTGGGACATTTTGGGAAAAATGCTCCGTCCGCAGGGTTTGTCGTTGTGCTTGGGAATCTGATGAACGCACTGCAGCGGCAGAAGATTCCGATTGAAACCGGACCGGAGCTTCTGACGATTACCTATAACGCTTCCGGGCGTGAGGAGGCACACAGGAAAGCTGCCGCCCTGCGCGCGGAAGGAAAATGTGTAGAGCTTGTGCCGGAGCGCGAATCTGAAGACTGAGGAATTGACACTCTTTCTCGCGAATAGAGTTAAGAAGAACTATGAGATATCTGACAGTTGCACTGACAAAAGGCCGCCTGGCAAAACAGACCATGAACCTCATGGAACAGATCGGGATATCCTGTGAGGAAATGCGTGATCCGAATACCAGGAAGCTGATCTTTGTAAATGAAACGTACGGCCTGAAATTCTTCCTCGCGAAGGGGCCGGATGTTCCGACCTATGTGGAGTATGGCGCCGCCGACCTGGGCGTGGTCGGAGAGGATACGATCATGGAGGAAGGCCGGAAGATCTACGAGGTGCTGGACCTTGGATTCGGGAAATGCCGCATGTGCGTCGCAGGTCCCGAAGAAGCCGCGCGCCTTCTGAACGGGCAGGAACAGATCCGGGTCGCGACCAAATACCCGAAGATCGCCAGAGATTACTTCAACGATACGAAGAACCAGACCGTTGAGATCATCAAGCTGAATGGATCGATCGAGCTGGCTCCGATTGTGGGTCTGGCCGAAGTGATTGTCGATATTGTCGAAACCGGATCGACGCTGCGCGAAAACGGCCTGAAGGTTCTGGAAGAGGTGTGCCCTCTTTCGGCGCGCGTTGTCGTCAATCCCGTGAGCATGCGCATGGAAAATGAGCGCATCACGAAGCTTCTGAGTGACATGAACGCAGCACTGCATACCTGATGGTGCCTGATAGCGTTGCACTGCATTCCTGACGGCGCAGCACTGCATACCTGATAGCGCAGTATTGAGTTTTTATCGTGCAGCACTGCATTTCCAGGCGGTATAGAAAGAAGGATCATCGTGAGAATTATCAAACTGACGGAGGAAACCAGAAACGACCTGCTCAGCGAGCTCCTGAAGCGAAGCCCGAACCAGTACACCGAGTATGAGAACACGGTCGCTGAGATTGTGGAAAATGTGCGCAGCCGGAAGGATGAGGCACTCTTTGAATACACGGAGAAGTTTGACCATATCACTCTGACCGGAGAATCGGCGCAGGTTACTGAGGAGGAGATGGAAGAAGCATACAGGGAGGTTGATCCCGGGCTGGTTGATGTCATCCGGAAGGCTCTGATCAATATCCGGGCTTATCATGAGAAGCAGAAACGGTATTCCTGGTTCGATTCACGCGAAGACGGAATCCTTCTCGGACAGAAGATCACCCCGCTTTCCAGAGTCGGTGTCTACGTCCCGGGCGGAAAAGCGGTATACCCCTCCTCGGTCCTCATGAACGTAGTGCCGGCAAAGGTGGCGGGAGTGGGGCAGATCGTCATGACGACCCCCTGCCGCGGGGGGAAGGTGAGCCCGAACACGCTGGTTGCGGCCAGGGAAGCCGGAGTCGATGTCATCTACAAGGTCGGCGGAGCACAGGCGATCGCGGCGATGGCCCACGGCACGGAAACGATCCCGAAGGTCGACAAGATTGTCGGCCCGGGCAATATCTTCGTCGCCCTTGCCAAGAAGGCTGTCTATGGATTTACAGGAATCGATTCGATTGCCGGCCCGAGTGAGATTACGGTGCTGGCGGATGAGACGGCAGATGCGCGCTATGTCGCCGCTGACCTGCTCAGCCAGGCGGAGCATGATGAGCTGGCGTCGGCGATTCTGGTAACGACCTCCCGGAAGCTGGCGGAGGATGTATCGAAAGAGATCGAAGGATTCCTGCACACGCTTTCCAGGGCGGATATCATCAGAAAATCCCTTGACCATTACGGCTTTATCCTGCTCGTGGACACTCTGGAGGAAGGAATCGAAACGGTCGACCAGATCGCGCCGGAGCATCTGGAGATCGTGACATCAAATCCGTTCGATACGATGACAAGGGTTCACAATGCGGGCGCGATGTTCCTGGGACAGTATTCCAGCGAACCTCTGGGAGATTATTTCGCAGGGCCGAACCACATCCTCCCGACAAACGGAACCGCACGGTTCTTCAGCCCGCTTTCGGTGGACGATTTTGTCAAGAAGTCCAGCATCATTTATTACTCGAAGGAAGCGCTTCAGGAAGTGCATGAAGACATCGAAGCCTTTGCGAAGGCGGAGGAGCTGACCGCGCACGCGAACTCCATCGCGGTGCGGTTCGAGTAAGCCATGCGTCTGACCGGCCGCAGGCTGTGCGGCTTAAGCAAGCCATGTGCCTGACCGGCCGCATGGCAGCCTGGCTTAATGAAATAAGGAGAATCGGATATGGCAAGGATAGCGGAGGCAGAACGGTACACCTCAGAGACAAGTATCGAGATCCAGCTGAACCTGGACGGCTCCGGGGTCACACAGATCGACACCGGAGTGGGGTTTTTTGACCATATGCTGGACGGATTCGCCAGGCATGGGCTCTTCGACCTTTCCGTCAAATGCGACGGAGACCTTCAGGTGGATGACCATCATACCATCGAAGACATCGGGATCGTGCTCGGGCAGGTGATCGCGAAGGCGGTCGGAGACAAGAAGGGGATCGCCCGCTACGGCAGCAGGATCCTTCCGATGGATGAGACGCTTGTGCTCTGTGCGCTGGACCTGTGCGGCCGGCCGTACTTTTCCTATGACGCTGTCTTCCAGGGAGAGAAGATGGGAGAGATGTCGACCCAGATGGTGAAGGAATTCTTCTACGCTGTCAGTTACGGCGCTATGATGAATCTGCATCTGAAGGTGCTGACGCCGGGAAATGACCATCATATGTGCGAAGCAATGTTTAAGGCATTTGGCAAGGCGCTCGACATGGCAACCCGGATCGATCCGCGCATCACGGACGTCCTGTCCACCAAAGGAGTCATCTGAGATACGCGTCGGATCCTCATTGAAAAAAGGGAATTTCCATCATTATCGAAAGGGAAGTCCCATCATTTTGAAAGGGAATTACCATCATTTCGAAAGGAAAGCCCATCATTCAGAAAAGGAATTTCCATTATTTCGAAAAGGGAAAGCCCATCATTCAGAAAGGGAATTCACATCATGCTTCGAAAGCTGATTACACCGATCTATCTTCGCGGCGGGAAGGCCGTAGTCTCACTCACGGATGCGTCTGTATTCGGGGATGGCGACGCGGTCAGGCTGGCGGAGGATTCCTCCAACAGGGGGGCTGACATTCTGATGATCTTTGACCAGTCTGATTCGGATGAGGAGCATGAGATCTGCCTGACGCTGATGAGAAAGATGGCGCGCCTGTCCGATGCCCAGATGTGGGGCGCCGGAAATGTGAAGCGCGTCGAGGATGTAAAGAAGATTCTCTACGCGGGCTGCAGGAAAGCGGTCCTGAACGCGTCGAAACCCTCCAACCTTCAGATGCTGGAGGAGGTATCGAAGCGTTTCGGCCGGGAGAAGATTGCGGTCTGTGTCACGCAAAGCGACGTGAAGACCCTCTCCGCCGCTCAGCTTCTCCAGATCGGACAGTATGCCCAGGACCTGATCTTTCTTGCCGGGGATCTTCCGCAGCTTGAGAAGGACCTTAAGGGTGTTCTGGAGTTATTCGCTTCGCCGGATGCCGCAGCGCCGGATACCGCAGTTCCGGAAGAGGAAGAGAATAAGACAGACGAGGCCGGGGTATCTTCCGTGACGGACAGAGCGCAGGCAGAAGACGCCGCCTCTTCGGCGAAGGAACGAAACAGCCGGGCAGGAATCCCCTCCATCAGCGCAATCATTTCTCTTGCCAGCCTGTCTGATCCCGCTCAGCGAAAGATCCTGAAAAACAGCTGCATCGAAGGGATCGGAGGCGCATTTACCCAGGGAAGGGATGCCGGACTGATGGAGATCAAGGCGGTCCTGAAGCAGGACGGGATGGAAACGAATCTTTTTAAGAGCGCGTTTTCCTGGGACGATCTGAAGACCGGCGCGGACGGGCTTATTCCGGTCGTGGTACAGGACAACAGCAATGAAGAAGTCCTGATGGTCGCGTACATGAACCGGGAGGCCTTCGAGAAGACCATACAGACCGGCGTGATGACCTACTGGTCAAGATCCAGACACAAGCTGTGGGTGAAAGGCCAGACCAGCGGGCACTACCAGTATCTGAAGGAGCTTCGGGTGGACTGCGACAACGATACGCTTCTTTCGCGTGTCGCCCAGGTAGGCGCGGCCTGTCATACCGGAAACCGCAGCTGCTTTTACCGGACCGCACTCAGGAAGGATACCCCCCTCCGCAATCCGATGAAGGTGTTTGAGGATGTGTATGCAACGATCGAGGACCGCAGGATCAATCCGAAGGAAGGCTCGTATACGAATTACCTTTTTGAGAAAGGGATCGACAAGATCCTGAAAAAATGCGGGGAGGAGGCGTCCGAGATTATCATCGCCGCCAAGAACCCGAACCCTGAGGAGGTAAAGTACGAGATGGCAGACTTCCTGTATCACATGATGGTACTGATGTCCGAGCAGGGAATCACCTGGGAGGATATCGCGCAGGAGCTTGCAAACAGGGAGTGACGAGGGCCGCATACCAGGTTGACATCAGTCGCAAAAATCATGATAATCTGATAGGAATATCGCAATTGCACATGAATAACGGAGGTACCCGAACATTATGATGGACCATACCAAATACCAGAAGCAGTTCTTCAATCCGCCTGTCATCAACATGAATTGGGCGAAGAAGGATTCTATAGACAAAGCACCGATCTGGTGCTCAGTGGATCTTCGTGACGGAAACCAGGCGCTCGTCGTGCCGATGGATCTGGAAACGAAGCTCAGGTTCTTCCGGCTTCTGGTACAGATCGGATTCAAGGAAATTGAGGTCGGCTTCCCGGCCGCGTCCGAGACCGAATATGAATTTCTCCGTGCTCTGATCGAACGGAATATGGTACCGGATGATGTCACGCTTCAGGTTCTCACCCAGTCCCGCGACCATATTATCCGCAGGACCTTCGAGGCACTGAAGGGATGTAAGAACGCGATCGTCCATGTCTACAATTCGACCTCCCTGGCGCAAAGAGAGCAGGTCTTCCACATGGACAAGGAGCAGATCCTTCAGATCGCGGTGGACGGCGCCACGCTTCTGAAGAAGCTGACGGAGGAAGCGGGAGAGAAATACCGTTTCGAATACAGCCCGGAGTCCTTTACGGGAACCGAACCGGAATACGCGCTCGAGGTGTGCAACGCTGTGCTCGACGTCTGGAAGCCGACCGCGGACCGCAAGGCCATCATCAACCTGCCGTCGACCGTGCAGCTCAGCATGCCGCATGTCTACGCCAACCAGATCGAATACATGTCGGATAACCTGAAGTACCGCGACAGTGTCGTTTTGTCCCTGCATCCGCACAATGACCGGGGAACCGGAGTGGCGGACGCGGAGATGGGCCTTCTTGCAGGCGCCGACCGGATCGAGGGAACGATCTTCGGAAACGGCGAGCGCACCGGCAATGTGGATGTTGTCACACTTGCCCTGAATATGTACAGCCAGGGCGTGGATCCTGAGCTGAACTTTAACGACATGCTGGATATCGTCAGCAAGTTCGAGGAATACACCCGCATGGATCTCGACCCGAGGAGCCCGTACGGCGGATCGCTTGTGTTCGCGGCGTTCTCCGGATCCCATCAGGACGCGATCGCGAAGGGCATGAAGTACCATCAGGAAAATGGCCTGAAGACCTGGACGGTTCCGTATATCCCGATCGATCCGACCGACATCGGCCGCAACTACGACGGAGACGTCATCCGCATCAACAGCCAGTCCGGAAAGGGCGGAGTCGCGTTTATCCTCGAGCATCATTTCGGACTGCGCCTGCCCAAGCTCATGCGCGAGGCAGTCAGCTACGCGGTCAAGGCCGAGTCCGACCACGAGCACAGAGAGCTTACGCCGGATCAGATCTTCGAGCTGTTTATCGACCGCTTCGAGGATGTCAACCGTCCGTACAGCATTTCCGAGGTGCACTTCAAGCAGCATAACGGAATCATCGCGACCGTCACCACCCAGTACAAGGGAGAGTCGCGCGAGGTCATGGCCTCCGGAAACGGCCGCCTGAATGCTGTCGCGAACGCGCTGATGAAGTACTACCGGCTGGACTTCAATCTCGAGGTCTACGAGGAGCACGCGCTTGAGAAATCCTCCTCTTCGCGCGCGATCGCCTATGTCGGCATCCGCAGCCCGAAGACGGAG
>CACXFW010000028.1 GCA_902767065.1 uncultured Lachnospiraceae bacterium
CTATTGCCGAATAGAATTCTTCACCACGGTATATACAGTTCACGTAACATGTCTGCCTTCGGCAGCCATTAACGTGAACTAGTATAACAAAAGATCATCAGATCTGCCACAGGAAGACCTGATGATCTTTTTGTGCCGGCTTCTCCTGCCGGTTCACGTGACGAAACTGATCAGACAGCGCCCGGAGGCGCGCATGTTGCTGTCAGCTTCCGCTCTTTTCGGCGATCTTCGCGCAGACATCAAGATACTGGTTCGTGAGAGTTCTCAGCCTGGTGGAGAGGTGCCTGAGGATCATGTCGACCTTGTACGGATTCTTCTCAAAGAGTTCTTTGAAGTCCTCCGGATAGATGATCTCAACGGTGGTATCCGGATCCAGGGCGACTGCCGTCGCGCTGCGCGGCTGGTCGGAGACCATCCCCATCTCACCGAAGAAATTGTCAGAAGCCAGAGTCGTCAGCTGGACCTGCTCGCTTGTTCCGAACTTGCTGTAGATCCCGACGCGGCCCCAGTGAATGTCATACATGCAGTTCACGAGATCGCCTTCCTTGCAGATCACGGTTCCCTTCGGATACTTCACGACGCTCTTCGCAAAGCCTTCGGAATGGCTTCCTGCATTCGCTTCGCGGACGGTTTCGGCGCTTTGTGCCGGCATCTCTTTCGGCATAATTCTGTGATGGAAGAGATACTTCTTCAGTCCGCGGGCAGTCTCTTCATCCGGCTTCGGATCTGCCCCGATCCGCGATGCAGCCGCCTTCGCGTTGTCATACTGGTCAGTGAGGTCACGGATGCGTGTGCTCAGAACCTTCATGATCCCGGTGATGCTGTCGGGATCTTCCCGGAAGAAAGCATTCAGATCCGATGCGGAAATCTCGCGGATTCTGGTGCCGTCCTCAAGCGCGATGGCATCCGCGCTGCGGGGGCATGCGTCAATCACCGCCATCTCTCCGAAGAACTCTCCCTTTCCTGCCTCCGAGATCTTCTGGCGGTCATCCTGGTCATAGCTGACATAGAATCCTACGGAACCCTCAAGAATCTGATAAAGATCATTGCCCTCGTCTCCCTGATGGAAGATCGCATCGCCTTTATTGAATTGTTTCTCCGCCATAGCTGTATGCTCCTTCTTTCATGATACTTATCACTGAAAAACTGTCATCATTGCCGCCCGCAATCTGCCCGTCAGGGATTGTGATTCTATTGCGATGGATCATGTAGAATCACCATCCTGCATGGCCAGAACCATTGTGTGGATCCATGGAAAAAGTATATCATAAACAATTAGTCTGTACAAGTTATACTCACGAACGAAATGGCTTGCCGCTTCGCGTGTGGTCACCGGCACAGCCGGTGCCACCTCATGCCCAATGCAGGATTCGTATCCTCTGACACGTGACAGAAGGATAAAAACATTATATACTGATGACAGGACAGCGGCTCATGACGCGGTCATGGGGAGTGTGCCGCGAAGATACGGGAAGGATTACAGGAGGGTTCGGTTATGAAAATCATACTGGCATGGATCTTATCGATGTTTCTCTCTTACGGGGCAGGCGTGAACGCCGGACGGGACTATCAGGAGGACACGGAGCTCGAGCAGAAGGTGCAGGCTCATATGGATGTGATTGTGGACGAAGCCGCGGGGATCGTGGATGATGTTTCGGAGGCTGCAAGATCCCGCCGTGAGACGATGGAGTCTGAACTCAGACAGAGCGATGAGTACCAGAAGGCGGAGAAGTTCGTCAATGATGTCCAGGAGATCGTGGACAATACGGCGGCTGATATCGATGCTCATTTCGGTACGGACGAGACGGAAACCGAGACCGAAGCGGAAACCGAGGCAAAGTAAGCACGAAGCGCGTATCTTTGGTAGAGCGCGTTCCATTTCATTCAGGGATGATTCCGGCATATGCTAGAAATCAGAAATATCCATAAAGAATACAAGACAGGTACGCTCGTCCAGAAAGCGCTGGACGGCGTATCTTTGTCATTTCGGGAAAATGAATTCGTAGCGATCCTGGGGCCGAGCGGCTCCGGGAAAACGACGCTGCTCAATATCATCGGCGGGCTGGACTGCCTGGACAGCGGCGAGCTGATCATTGACGGTGTCCCGACCAGAGAGTTTAAGAGCCGGGACTGGGATGCCTACCGGAATCATTCGGTCGGGTTTATCTTTCAGAGCTATAATCTGATCCCGCACCAGACCTTAAGAAGCAATGTCGAGCTGGCAATGACGCTGGCCGGCGAGAGCAGGGCACAGCGCAGGCTTTTAGCCGCGCAGGAGCTGGACCGTGTCGGACTGAAGGAGCAGATGCACAAGAAGCCGGCACAGCTGTCCGGCGGGCAGATGCAGAGGGTCGCGATCGCAAGGGCGCTTGTGAACCAGCCCACGATCGTCCTGGCGGATGAGCCGACCGGCGCGCTGGACTCGGAGACCGGGGAGCAGGTGATGCAGCTGCTCAAGGAGGTGGCGAAGGACCATCTGGTCGTGATGGTCACTCACAACCCGGAGCTGGCGGAGCGCTACGCGACCCGCATTATCTCCCTTCGGGACGGCAGGGTGAAGTCGGACAGCGATCCGTATGATCCGGCGAAGGAAAGGCCGCGGCCAGATCAGGCTGAGAATCCTGAATCTTCCAGACCGCGGCGCCAAAGGAAGAAGAAGCCGTCCATGTCTTTCCTGACGGCGCTTTCCCTCTCGGTATCGAACCTGCTCTCCAAGAAGGCAAGAACCATCCTGGTGGCGTTTGCGGCCTCGATCGGGATTACGGGGATCGCGCTGATCCTGTCCCTGTCGACGGGCGCCCATGACTACATTAACCGGATGGAGGAAAACGCGCTCAGCGAGTATCCGCTTCAGATTACCTCCTCTTCTTTTTCCATGGCGTCCACGATGGCGGCGTTTTCCCAGATGGGAATGATGAATCATCAGGCGGCGGGACTTCAGAACGGGCAGGTTCAGGAACAGCAGATCCTGGGCAGCATGATCGCCGGAACCGGGACCAATGACCTCGCTTCGTTGAAGCGGTGGTTTGACAGCGGTTACAGCGGAATCGAGGATGTGACCCGCTGCGTCAGCTACTCCTACGGGATCAGCCCGCAGGTATACCGGAAGGAGGATTCCGGATACCGGCAGGTCAATCCGGACCAGACCATGTCTGCGGTCGGGATCTCCATGAATGAGAATCTGACTTCCGCCCTGAGCGTGTGGAACAGCAATGATACGTTCTGCATGCTTCCCAGAAACAAAGAGCTGTACCAGGATTCCTATCAGGTGGTTGCCGGCCACTGGCCGGATACGCCGGAGGAATGTGTCCTGGTGCTGATGCCGGGGGGCGGCGTGGCGGATTACCTGCTCTATACGATGGGAGTGAAGGATGTTTCCGAGCGTGACGAGGTTATTTCCCGCGTCATGAACGGCGAGGAGGTGGATACGTCCATCGCCACGGCGAAGGAATATGATCCGGAGGAATTCCTCGGGATCTCGTTCCGGGTACTGCCCGCGTACAAGGGGTATTACTATGATAAAAAGCTGGGGATCTGGCTGAACGGTACGGAGGATCCAGAGCGGATGAAGGATCTGCTTGACGAGGCCAGGGAGATTTCGATCTGCGGGGTTGTCATGCCGGAAAATGTCAATTCGGTCGGGATGGCCGAGATGGGGATCGATTACCTTCCGGAGCTGATGGATTCTCTGCTGGAGGAGGCGGCAGGAAGCGAGATCGTCACACAGCAGCTGGAGAATCCCGACATCGATGTCCTCACGGGCGCGCCGTTCGGCGAACAGAATGACAACCTGTTTGCCGGGATGGCGGATATGATCGAGATCCATCCGGAAAAGCTTCCGGACGCCGTTTCCTTTGACTTTGAGGGCCTGGACCAGGTTCTGGAGGAACACGGCCGCCTGAGTGCGGTCCAGACGGTGAGGATCATCCGGGAGCTGTCCCGGACAGGGGAATCGCCGACGCTTAAGGAAGCGATTGACGATCTGATCCCGGCCCTGATGGAACTGTTTGAGGTAGATGAGAGCAAGATCTCTGAAGCGATCTCGATCGAGATGGATGAAGAGAAGATGCGCCAGATGTATTATTCTCAGGCCTCTTCGCAGGAGGCTTCGCTGAGGGGGAATCTTCTGCGGTTTGGCTACGCCAATCCGGCGCAGCCTGCGATGATCACGATCTACCCGAACAACTTCGAGGGAAAGGATCAGGTGATCGCGCTTCTGGATGCCTACAATGCCACGATGGAGAAGGAAGGCTATCCGGAGAAGGTGATCTCCTATACGGATTATGTAGGATCTCTGATGAGCTCGGTGACGACGATCATTGACGTCATCACCTATGTGCTGATCGCGTTTGTCGCGGTTTCACTGATCGTCTCCTCGATCATGATCGGGATCATCACTTATATCTCCGTCCTCGAGCGGCGTAAGGAGATCGGAATCCTGCGTGCGATGGGCGCGTCGCGGTCAAACATCACGCAGGTGTTCAACGCGGAAACCTTCATCATCGGAATTCTGGCAGGCGCATTTGGCATTCTGCTGACCCTGGTCACGCTCATTCCGATCAACATGGCGATCCATTCCTACACGGACCAGCCGGTTTCCGCTTTCCTGCCGGCCGGAGCCATCGGCGCCCTGGTGCTTCTGTGCGTGGTGCTGAACCTGATTGGCGGGTTCATTCCGGCGTTTAAGGCATCGAGGCAGGATCCGGTTGAGGCGCTCAGAAGCGAGTAGCCGGGACAGGATCATCCAACGCACCCGGCGCGACAGTGATGCCGGTGACGGAGTCCTGATGCCAGAATTGGGCATGAGGTGTCACCGGCAATGAATTTCGTTCGCGGGTGTAAAACGTCAGAAAAACTGACGCTTATGGAAAAGAGAGTCTCTGATCGACTTTTAGCGGGTTTATCATATTATGGTGAAAACACTTCTTCCGTATTTCAGGCCGCATTGGAAGCTGTTCCTGCTGGACATGGTCTGTGCCATCGCGGCTGCCCTCATCGACCTTGCTTTTCCCATGGTCTCACGGTATGCGATGTATACCCTTCTTCCGGACCGTCTGTTCGGCGCGTTCTTTGCCCTGATGGCTGCGGTCGGAGTGTGTTACGCGCTTCGGTCCGTGTGCTTCTACATCATGACCTACTGGGGCCATACCTTCGGCATCCGCGTCGAGACGGATATCCGGGCGGATCTTTTTCGCCATCTGCAGGAGCTGGACTTCGAGTTTTATGATCAGATGCGCACGGGAAACCTGATGAGCCGCCTGACAGGCGACCTGTTTGAGGTTACGGAGCTTGCGCATCATGGGCCGGAGGATCTTCTGATCAGTGTCCTGACTGTTGTGGGATCCCTGGTGATCATGTTTACCATCGAGTGGAGGCTTGCGCTGGTGGTCAGCATCCTGATTCCGGTATTCCTGGTCATCACGATGATGCAGCGCCGGAACATGTCCCGCACCTCCACGAATGTCAAGAAGAAGCTCGCAGGCATCAATACGGACATTGAGACCAGCCTGTCGGGGATGAAGACATCAAAGGCTTTTGCGAATGAAAGCGTGGACAACGCCCGTTTTTCGGATGCGAATACGAAGTACCGCGGAGCGAAGAAGGATTTCTACCAGGCGATGGGAATCTTTCATGCGTCGCAGGAATTCTTCATGGGAATCCTTCCGGCTGTCGTGATTGCGGTGGGAGGCTTCCTGATCATGTACGGGCAGCTGAATTACATTGACCTGATCACGTTCACCCTGTTTGTCGGCTCCTTCGTCACGCCGATCCGGAAGATGGCCCAGTTTGCGGAGACCTATTCCAGCGCGATGGCGGGAATCCGCCGGTTCAGGGAAGTGATGGAAATGCAGCCGACGGTTACGGAAAAGCCGGATGCCGCAGACCTGGTCGTGTCTGAGGGAAGAGTGGATCTGAATCACGTGAGCTTCTCCTACGCCCATAATCCGGAGGTGCTGCATGATATTGACCTTCATGTCAGGGGCGGGGAGATGATTGCGGTCGTTGGCGCGTCCGGCGGCGGAAAGACGACGCTGTGCCACCTGATTCCGCGGTTCTATGACGTGGAGTCCGGATCGATCCTGATCGATGGGACAGATGTGCGGGATGTGACGAAGCAATCGCTTCGCGGCAGCATCGGGATCGTGCAGCAGGAGGTTTTCATCTTTGCGGATACGATCCGGGAAAATATCCGTTACGGAAGGCCGGAGGCATCTGACGGGGAAGTGGAGGAAGCGGCCCGGCGTGCGCAGCTTAATGAAGACATTCTCCATATGCCGGACGGATTCGACACGTATGTCGGAGAGCGGGGGACAAGGCTGTCGGGCGGTCAGAGACAGCGGGTCTCGATCGCGCGCATTTTCCTGAAGGATCCTGCGGTACTGATCCTCGACGAGGCGACCTCCGCGCTCGATACGGTGACGGAGGAACACATTCAGAGAAGCTTTGATGAGCTGATGAAGAACCGTACCTCCTTCATCATCGCGCACAGGCTTTCGACAGTCAGGAATGCGGACCGGATCGCGGTGATCGAGGAAGGGCGTATTCTTGAGCTTGGAACCCACGAGGAGCTGATCGCCTCTGGCGGTGAGTATGCAAGACTGTATCATGCGGCGCGCTTTTTAGCGGATGAATCCTCTCATCCGGATCAGGAAGGAAAAACAGGGTGAATCGGAATGTTCAGGAAGAACAGTCAGGAAAATGCACAGAAAAAGACGAAAAGGAAGTCTTTAACCAAGTCCATGCAGCGGCTGGTTCTCATAGTTGCGCTGGTGATTCTGGTCACCGCCTCCATTTTGAATCTCATCGCGTCGAGGATCCAGTTTGCCAGCATGTTTGAGATTAACAGCGTGCAGATGATCAACAGTATGAAGGCGGTCATGGGGATGCTGGGCGGATTTGACGAATATGCACGGGATGTGCTCGAAACCTGGGAGAGCATTCCGGAAAAGATCCGGGAAAAACCGGAAAGCCCCGAATACAGGGCGTACTTTGAGCAGTATGAGACCTGTGATTTCGTGAAAAATGCGGCCGAGGCGCTGGAGAAGCTGCAGTTCAGCCTGTCGATGGGAGATATGTATTTTGCGGCGGTCGACCAGGAGTCCGGCAGGATGATCTATCTGCTGGATCCGGACGGCGTGTTCTCCTACTGGCATTATCCGGTGGGATGGTGGGAGCAGATGACCGATCAGCATGTGAAGGAGCTTGTTTCCGGAGAGGAGGGCTACGGGTATTATACCAAACAGTCCGATGACGCCATAACCCTGCGGGAATACGGAATGAGAATGCAGGATGACGTGGGCCCGTACTGTATTCTTGCCATGTATGACTTTCCCACTGTCATATCGGTTGTAACTACCGCGCTCTTTGCGGTGGCCTATATCGTCATTCTGAGTATTCTGATTGTTGTGATCATACTGATCACCCGGAGGAAGATCAAAAACCGGCTGGTCAGGCCGATTAATTCCATCATGTCTGCAGCGGAGACGTATGTGGAGAAGAAAAAAAACGGAGAGGGCGCGGCCGGCTGCTTTGCGGACCTGGACATTCATACCCGGGATGAGCTGGAGGAACTGGGAGATGTCATGGCACATATGGAGAAGGACATTGGCATCTATGAAAAGGATCTGGCGGATGTCGCGGCAAAGCAGGCAGCGATGCGGACAGAGCTTTCGGTTGCCACAGGAATCCAGGCCCATATGCTGCCGGATGCGGAGGCAGCGTTCCCGGACCGCAGTGACTTTTCCATCTATGCGTCCATGAATCCCGCCAGGGAAGTCGGGGGGGATTTCTATGATTTCTTCCTGATCGATGAGGACCATCTTGGTCTCACGATCGCGGATGTCTCCGGGAAGGGGATTCCGGCTGCGCTGTTCATGATGTCTTCCATGATTATTATCAACAACTACGCGACGCTCGGATTTTCCCCGAAGGAGGTTCTGGAAAAGGCGAATACCAGGATCTGTAATTCCAATGTCCTGGATATGTTTGTTACGGTCTGGTTTGGGATCCTGGATCTGAAGACCGGTGAGGTGAAGGCAGCGAACGCGGGACATGAGTATCCGGTGTATGGCAATCTGGAAAAGGGATTTGAGTTGATTCATGACAAACACGGGCTGGTGATCGGTGCAATGGAAGGAACCCGGTACCGGGAATACTCCTTTCAGCTGGAGCGGGGGGATACGCTGTACCTGTACACGGACGGTGTTGCGGAAGCGACGAATGACAGGGAAGAACTGTACGGTACAGAGCGTCTGATCAGTGTGCTGAACGGGAAGAAGGACTCAGGCGTGAAGGAGATCTGCGTTTCGGTGAAGGAGGATATCGACCGGTTTGTGCAGGATGCGCCGCAGTTTGATGACATTACCATGCTGTGTATCCGTTATCATGGAAGATAATGGGTTTCAGACCACACCCCGGCCAGACCATACCCCGGCCAGCCGTTGCACTGCCCACAGGCTCGGGTGGTGGGGCTGGCCGGGGGGTGACCAGTAACGAAGATCATGGCAGGATTGCATTTGGAAATTGAAATTGTTATCATATAGCATACTCTTCCACCTGTATGGAACCGGATGGCAGTGCAGGTGGAAAGCGGTGAAGTCTTTTTAATCGGCAATGAATCTCGTTCGCGAGTATAAATTGGCGTAACTATTCAGCACCCCCATTGCTCAGAACACTTCGTGTTCTTCGCTGTGGGCGGACAGAGCGGTTTCACCGCTTGTCCGCCC
>CACXFW010000029.1 GCA_902767065.1 uncultured Lachnospiraceae bacterium
CAGGGGGCGGACAAGCGGTGAAACCGCTCTGTCCGCCCACAGCGAAGAACACGAAGTGTTCTGAGCAATGGGGTGCTGAATAGTTACGATGATTTATCTCATGACGGACAAAGGTCCGTTTATGATTCACAACCTCTGCAATCCTTTTCTTCTGAGCGCTTCCTTCAAAGCTGCCGCGCCGAACCTTGGGCTTCCGAGGATCGGTTTCCCATATGTCTTCGTCAGATCCGGTTCCGCATACGCCATGCTGCCCTGCGCCAGTACGATCACGTCAACCTGATCTATGATCGTTGCAGCCGCATCGGAAAGCCTCTTCTTAAACTGCGTCTGGTCAAGCCCAAATGCCCCGTCAATCAGACAGTCCACGATCTCGACTTTTTTCCCCATCTCTCTTGCAACCCTGCGTACTGTGTTCTTTGTGGGCTCCAGAGTCGTCGGCAGCGTCGCCATAACGCCGATCCGGCTTCCGGTCCGGACAGCCTCCCGTGCCATGTCCTCATCGATCCGCACGATCGGCACTCCGAGATACCTGGCTGCATCCTGCGCCGCATCAGCAACCTCGCCCACGCTTGAGCAAATATTGAGCACCGCGTCACACCCCTCCTCGGCAGCTTTCATGAACATGGCAATCAGGCGTGCCGCAGGAGCAGTCGTGACATAACCAGCCTCCCTGACCTGTGCCAGGATCGAAGGATCCTCCTGACTGAACAGTTCCACATCCTCTCCCAGCTGTCCCTTCACTTCTCTTTCCACATCCGCGATCAGCTCCGGTGTAGTGCTTGTGTAAACCAGACCGACCTTCATATTGTCATCTCCTTTTTCTTTGACTGTAACCACTGACTGAGACTTCGTCCATGTGCCTGCTGTGACCGTGTCTGCTGAGATCGTATCCGCGAAGCGAGGATTCATCCCGCCGTGCACCGCTTCATCCTATGTTTAACATCCTATGTTTAAGATACCTCAGCTTTTCTCATTTGTGAATTGTCAGATATAGCCAAAGATAGGATGTTTATTTTGTGAAAAACTCACTATAGCCTTGCGATTTCCATGGTTCTATAATGAATGTGTTTTAGAAACATCCTATGTTTAGCATTGCATCGGACTGTCATGCGTCCTGATGCCGGCGGATACTGTCAGGAATAAACGGTTGTTTATAGAGGAGAAAAACAATGGCTGACTATTTTAAGAGAGTTCATGAGCAGACTTCTACCCGGTTCTGGATCAATAACGTAACACGCAGTGAAGCACAGAAGGCAATCGACGCAGGAGCAGTCGGCTGTACGCAGAATCCCAGCTACAGCTGGAAGATGTTCAGCAATGAAGAAGAAGGAGAATATGCGCAGGAGTTGATCCGGCGCGCGGTCCGTGAGTGCAGCAATGCAGATGACGCTCTGGTTCTTGTTCAAAGAGAACTGGTCAGAAAGATCGCCGAGATCTTTCATCCGATGTTTCTGGAAAACCACGGGAAAGCAGGATATGTCAGCATCCAGGGAAATCCTTTTAAGGAAGACAAGGACAGCATCATTCGTTACGCTCATTTCAACCGCGAAGCCGGTGAGAACATCATGTGCAAGATCCCGGTGACGGCCGACGGGCTGGAAGCGATCAAGTATCTTGCCGCTGAGGGAATCCCGATCAACGCGACCGAGGTAATGTCTGTCTCCCAGGTTCTCGCAGTCTGTGAAGCTGTCAGACAGGCAACCCGCGGCCTCGACAAACCGCCAGTCATCTATTTCAGCCTGATCACCGGAATCTTTGATGAATACCTGGGCAACTATGTCCGGGATCATCAGGTTGAGATCAACCAGGAC
Organism: uncultured Lachnospiraceae bacterium; assembly: GCA_902767065.1. Classification (GTDB taxonomy): domain Bacteria; phylum Bacillota; class Clostridia; order Lachnospirales; family Lachnospiraceae; genus Porcincola. The sequence continues at coordinate 1,812 of CACXFW010000029.1, forward strand.
ATCCTGGGGCAGGCAAGCTATGTCCTGGCAAGGAAGGTTTACGATCTTGTTCACTCCTTCAAGTATGACATTGGCATCATCTGCGGCGGCGCACGCGGACTTCACCACTTCACCGACATGATCGGCGCTGACGTCAGCATCACCATCAACTGGAAGGGAACCGCAGATAAGCTTCTGGAACAGGATGCGCCTGTCGTTCCGACCTTCTTCCAGCCGATCCCTGCTCTGGCCGAGGATGTACTGCTTGAAACGCTTCCGGACTTCAGGAAAGCATACATGATCCATGGACTCACGGAGGATCAGTATGAAGATTTCGGCCCGGTTGTCCTGTTCCGCAGCAGTTTTGAGAAAGCATGGAAGAGCGCTGTTGATAAGATCCAGAAGGAATTTGACAATCAGTAAGCTTCCCGTCAGAAGTGTACCCGGACTGATACGTTTCGGAGCGTTTCCCTCCCAGGCGTATCAGTCTTTCTTTATCCGCACCGCGAAGGATCAGATTCCGGAAGGATTCAGAAGAAACAGATGTTAAAGGTCAGAATCAGGAAACGAAAAAAGGAGGGATGGAATCATGCAAGTCAGCAGAAGAAAGGCGTACAAGGACGGCGAAGCTCCATCCGAAAATGTGCGCCGCAGCAGTGGCCTTCTCCTCGGCTGCATCGCGGATGACTTTACCGGAGGAAGCGACGCAGCCTCCTTTCTGGCAGCAGGCGGGATGAATACGATCCTGCTCAGCAGGATCCCGGACCCCGGCTTCCGCCTTCCGGATGATGTCGAGGCGGCTGTCATCACGCTGAAGTCCCGTACGCAGGAAACCGAACAGGCCGTCAGGGACTCTCTCCTGGCGATGGACTGGCTGCAAAATGCCGGCGCCTCTCATTTCTATATCAAGTACTGCTCCACATTTGATTCCACGCCCAAAGGCAACATTGGTCCCGTCGTTGACGCTGTTCTCGAGAAACTGGAGGAGGAAGGAACGCTCCTGTGCCCCGCCCTCCCTGCCAACGGACGGATCGTCCGGGATGGAATCCTGTATGTCAAAGGTCTTCCACTATCAGACAGCCCGATGAAGGATCATCCTCTGACACCGATGTGGGAGAGCCGGATCCGTCTTCTGATGAAGCCGCAGGGAAAGTATGATGCGCTGGAAATCGGACTGGATGCTCTGCACGGACCGAAGAAAGAGCTCGAGGCACAGCTGCTCTCATTCAGGAAAAAAGCCGCGCCAGAAGGCAAGGGCCACTGGTACCTGATCCCCGACCATACAGATGACACGGATGGGGCGCGCATCGTCAGCCTCTTCGGGCATATGAGGCTTCTGACCGGCGGAAGCGGCATCCTGACACAGCTGGCCCGGCGCCTCAGGACAAAGAATACCACGACTGTGCCCTGCTGCGAGGCAGAAGGTCCTGCCCTGATTGTAGCGGGAAGCTGCAGTACAGCCACGCACGCGCAGACACTCTGGTATGAAGCACAGGGGGCACTTTCCCTCCGGCTGACGGACGACGGAATTCTGAGCGGGAAGCAGAACGCCCTCTCCATCTGGTCCCGGGTCGGGAAGGATGCAGCGCCTCTGGTCTACGCCTATGATTCCCCGGAAGGGCTTGGCAAAAAACGCGGCAAGACAGGACGTTTGCTGGCTTCGGAAATCGAATCGGTTCTCGCACAGACTGCAGTGATGGCCAGAGACCATGGCGTGACACGCATCATAGCCGCCGGAGGGGAAACCTCCGGCGCCGTCACCAAAGCGCTTGGATATCAGGCGTACCGCATCGGTGTTTCGGTTGCTCCGGGCGTACCCGTTCTGATTCCATTGGAGAACCCCCGTATGCGCCTGATTCTCAAATCCGGTAATTTCGGCCAGGAGGACTTCTTCGCTCGTGCGCTGGAGATCACGGCACTGGGCATGAGCAATTCCAGGAGGTGCTGAATAATTACAAACAGGCTTCTTTACGATTGCAGCTTTGGCCCCGAGCCGTTATAATCATCTTATATTGGGTATCGGTTCAGC